>NZ_JBMKHT010000016.1:0-92965 GCF_049238165.1 Enterobacter cloacae complex sp. IR5422
CAGGGCCAAAATCAGCCACGAAGAGACGATTTTGGGCTGAAAATTGGAAAATTGAGCCACAGGACGTCGATAAAGGACGGTTTGGGGCGTCATATCGGGAGCTGCGGACCACTTAATCGCAACTTCCCGAAGTAACCGAGAAAGATACCGAAGGTCGCTGGAGCGTCTTCTTCTTCTATCCGGCTGACTTCACCTTCGTTTGCCCGACCGAACTGGGCGACGTGGCTGACCATTACGACGAACTGCAGAAGCTGGGCGTAGACGTTTACTCTGTGTCTACCGATACCCACTTCACCCACAAAGCATGGCACAGCAGCTCTGAAACCATCGCCAAAATCAAATACGCGATGATCGGTGACCCGACTGGCGCCCTGACCCGTAACTTCGACAACATGCGTGAAGATGAAGGCCTGGCTGACCGTGCGACCTTCGTTGTTGACCCGCAGGGCATTATCCAGGCTATCGAAGTTACCGCTGAAGGTATCGGCCGTGATGCGTCTGACCTGCTGCGTAAAGTAAAAGCAGCGCAGTATGTCGCTTCTCACCCAGGCGAAGTGTGCCCGGCTAAATGGAAAGAAGGCGAAGCAACGCTGGCGCCATCTTTAGACCTGGTCGGCAAGATCTAAGTCTGTAAAGCCTGGCGGCGCTGCGCTTGCACAGGCCTACAGTATCGTAGGCCGGGTAAACGACGAGCCACCCGCAATCAATGGGCGCACCCGCGCCCATTTCATTCCAGCACCATGATGCAAGTTGCATTCAGGCCGCCCGTATAAGGCAGCTTGCATGATGACGTTTTAAGAGAGGGAAGAACCATGCTCGACACCACGATGAAAACCCAGCTCAAGGCCTATCTTGAGAAACTGACCAAACCCGTTGAGCTGATTGCCACGCTGGACGACAGCGCGAAATCGGCAGAGATCAAGGAACTGCTGGCAGAGATTGCTGAACTGTCACCAAAAGTGACCTTCAAAGAGGATAACTCGCTTAACGTCCGTAAGCCGTCTTTCCTGATCACTAACCCAGGCTCTGAGCTGGGGCCGCGTTTTGCCGGCTCGCCGCTGGGGCACGAATTTACCTCGCTGGTGCTGGCGCTGCTGTGGACCGGCGGTCATCCGTCGAAAGAGGCGCAGGCGCTGCTGGAGCAGATCCGCGATATCGACGGTGATTTTGAGTTTGAAACCTATTACTCGCTCTCCTGCCACAACTGTCCTGACGTGGTGCAGGCGCTGAACCTGATGTCGGTCCTCAACCCGCGCATCAAACACACGGCAATTGATGGCGGTACCTTCCAGAATGAAATCACCGATCGCAACGTGATGGGCGTTCCGGCGGTGTATCTGAACGGTCAGGAATTCGGCCAGGGCCGTATGACGCTGACGGAAATCGTCGCCAAAGTGGATACCGGTGCAGAAAAACGTGCCGCAGAAGCGCTGAACAAACGTGATGCCTATGACGTGCTGATTGTCGGTTCCGGCCCTGCGGGTGCGGCGGCGGCAGTGTACTCCGCACGTAAAGGGATCCGTACCGGCCTGATGGGCGAACGTTTTGGTGGCCAGGTGCTGGATACCGTGGACATTGAAAACTATATCTCCGTGCCAAAAACCGAAGGCCAGAAGCTGGCCGGCGCGCTGAAGGCGCACGTCAGCGATTACGACGTAGATGTGATCGACAGCCAGAGCGCCAGCAGGCTGGTACCTGCTGCGGTTGAGGGGGGGTTACACCAGATTGAAACCGCCTCCGGCGCGGTGCTGAAAGCGCGCAGCATCATCATTGCCACCGGTGCGAAATGGCGCAACATGAACGTCCCGGGCGAAGATCAGTATCGCACCAAAGGCGTGACCTACTGCCCGCACTGCGACGGCCCGCTGTTTAAAGGTAAGCGCGTGGCGGTGATCGGCGGCGGAAACTCCGGCGTGGAAGCGGCGATCGACCTGGCGGGGATTGTTGAACACGTAACCCTGCTGGAGTTCGCGCCAGACATGAAGGCCGACCAGGTGCTGCAGGACAAAGTTCGCAGCCTGAAAAACGTCGACATCATACTGAACGCGCAGACCACGGAAGTGAAGGGCGACGGCAGCAAGGTGACCGGTCTGGAATACCGCGACCGCGTGAGTGGCGACGTGCACAGCGTGCAGCTTTCAGGGATCTTCGTGCAGATTGGTCTGCTGCCAAACACCACCTGGCTGGAAGGGGCGATTGAGCGCAACCGCATGGGCGAAATCATCATTGATGCGAAGTGTGAAACCAGCGTGAAGGGCGTGTTTGCGGCGGGCGACTGCACCACCGTGCCGTACAAACAGATCATTATCGCCACGGGTGAAGGGGCGAAGGCGTCTCTCAGCGCGTTTGACTACCTGATCCGCACCAAAACCGCATAAGAAAAGAAAGTAAGGCTACACCTGCAATAGCGAGAGGCCACCGAAAGGTGGCCTCTTTTTTTATCTGACGACCATCACCGGTATATGCGTGTGGCGGATCACGCTGGAGGCGTTAGAGCCCAGCAGATGCGTGGTAATGGACGGGTTACGCGAACCGATAACCACCACGTCTGCTTTCAGCTCGTTCGCCAGCTCATTGACCGCATCGCGTACGCTGCCGAATCTGACGTGTGTTTTGATCCGTGAAGGGTCGATGCTGAAGTGGCTGACCATGGTTTGCAGGCGATTTTCCGCCTCGTGCTGCAAATGCTCCTCGAAGCGACGCACATCGGCGGCAAAGCGGTGCAGGCTCAGGCTGGCGGAGCCTGGCAGCACGTGTAGCAGATGGATGACACCGTCCTGCTGCGCCAGAAACTCCGCGTGGCGTACGGCCTTGTCGCTCAGCTCCATTTCAAAAACATCAACCGGCATAATGATTCTCTGATACATACCCGTTTCTCCTTGTTTATAAACGCTGTACTCATTCAACCACAAAATAGTCATGGTTTCTGTAAGCGCTCCGTCAGTTTTCTTATCTTGCCAGGATAAATCTCAAAAGACCCGTATTCACAGGCAGACCTTCAGGGGTAGCTACCCTTATACACTTACCCGGAACCTTTCGGAGGTCGCATGAAAGCACTTACGTATCACGGTCCACACCATGTTCGCGTCGAGAATGTCCCCGACCCCATCATCGAACAGCCCGACGATATTATTCTGCGCGTCACGGCCACGGCTATCTGCGGCTCCGATTTGCATCTCTACCGCGGAAAGATACCGAAGGTGCAGCACGGCGATATTTTTGGCCATGAGTTTATGGGGGAAATCGTCGAGTGCGGCGCAGAGGTGAAGAATTTGCAAAAGGGCGATCGCGTGGTGATCCCCTTTGTTATCGCCTGCGGGGACTGTTTCTTCTGTCGCCTCCAGCAGTACGCGGCCTGTGAGAATACCAACGCCGGGCAGGGCGCCGCACTGAACAAAAAGCAAATTCCCGCACCTGCCGCGCTGTTTGGCTATAGCCACCTCTACGGCGGCGTGCCGGGGGGACAGGCGGAATACGTTCGCGTGCCAAAGGGTAACGTCGGGCCGTTTAAAGTCCCGCAGCTTCTTTCTGATGACAAAGCGCTGTTCCTGTCCGACATTTTGCCCACGGCCTGGCAGGCGGCAAAAAATGCGCAGATTGAAAAAGGCTCAAGCGTAGCCGTTTTTGGCGCCGGGCCGGTGGGGCTACTGACCATTGCCTGTGCGCGGCTGCTGGGGGCTGAGCAGATTTTTGTTATCGATCACCATCCGTACCGGTTGCGATTTGCCGAGGCGCGCTATGGCGCTATCCCCATCAACTTCGATGATGACAACGACGCGGCGGAAAAAATCATCGAGCAGACCGCGGGCCAGCGCGGCGTTGACGCCGTGATTGATGCGGTCGGGTTTGAAGCGAAAGGCAGCACCACGGAAACGATCCTCAGCAATCTTAAAATCGAAGGCAGCAGCGGCAAAGCGTTGCGTCAGTGCATTGCTGCCGTGCGTCGCGGCGGGGTGGTCAGCGTACCCGGCGTATACGCAGGGTTTATCCATGGCTTCCTGTTTGGCGATGCCTTTGATAAGGGGCTGACGTTTAAGATGGGCCAGACGCACGTCCATGCCTGGCTGGGTGAACTGTTACCGCTGATCGAAAAAGGGCTGCTTACGCCGGAAGAGATCGTGACCCATTATCTCCCCCTTGCGGATGCGGAACGCGCCTATAAGATTTTCGAAAAACGGGAGGAGGAGTGCCGGAAGGTGATTCTGGTCCCGGGCGCAGAGACCCCCGAAGCCGCAGAGCAGACCGTTAAAGGGCTGGTGAATGCCTTCCCGGGCGGGGTTGCCTGAGAATATTCGCTTACCAGTGGCGTTCAAGATAGAGCACGGCCGTGACTATAATCGCCACAAAAATCAGAAAGATAAGTGTGATAACGCCTATCTCACTCATGACCGTCCCCGCGGCACCAAAACAGGTTAAGCGTGGATTAAGGCCATTTTGCGCGGTATAGGAAAATTGGGTGAATTTGCGGAAAGAGGATGCGGCTGCATCCTCTGTGCAAAGCGGGTAGGCGCTTATTCAGAAGAGATTAACGCAGGTAATCGCCCGCGGCTTCTGGCTGGTAGAGCAGCTCCAGCACTTCCAGATGGGTTGACGCCCCACCCGGTAATTCCCAGTGGATCGTATCCCCCGTACGCAGTCCCAGCAGTGCGGCACCCACAGGGGCCAGAACAGAAAGCTGTGTGCTGCTGTCGGTCATCTGAGCCGGGTATACCAGCGTACGGGTCAACTCTTCACCGGTGGTCAGGTTGCGGAATTTCACCTGGCTGTTCATGGTGACCACGTCATGTGGCATTGTCTCAGGCGTGCACATCTGTGCCCGGTCGAGCTCCTCATTCAGGGCGTCGGCCACGGGGAGCGAGGCAAATTCCGCTTTTTCCAGCAGCCTGTCGATACGTTCTGCGTCGAGCTCATTGATGATAATGGTAGGTCTGGACATTTTTTACTCCATGTCGTTAATGCTGCGTCTAACGCAGAAACTGATCCAAAAGAAAACCCTCGCCGTCTGGCAGCGAGGGTTTAACTCTCCCGATGATACTGGCTGAGCGCGCAAGTTTGAAGTGATGAAAGTCACATTCATGGGCCATATGAATTTTCGCTGAAATTTATTCAGTCTTCATTCCTGACGGAATACGTTACGCTGAGTGTCCTGAACCCGGGCGTTGCCCACCAACGAGAGAGAACTATGTACTTCTATCAACCGTCTCAGGGGCACGGCCTGCCGCATGACCCGCTGAACGCCATTATTGGTCCACGTCCGATAGGCTGGATCTCCTCTTGCGACAAGGCCGGTCAGCTGAACCTTGCACCGTACAGTTTCTTCAACTGCTTTAACTACCGCCCGCCGATCATCGGCTTTTCCAGCAACGGCTGGAAGGACAGCGTGCGTAATATTACGGAAACCGGGGAGTTTGTCTGGAACCTGGCAACGCGCGATCTCGCACATGCGATGAATCAAACCTCCGCGATGCTTCCCCACGATCGGGATGAATTTAGCTTTGCCGGACTCACGCCAGCGGCCAGCCAGCTGGTTAACGCCCCCCGCGTTGCAGAAAGCCCGGTGAATTTTGAATGTCGACTGTCCCAGTGCATTCAGCTTACCGGAGCCGACGGTACGCCGGTGGACACGTGGCTGGTGCTGGGGGAAGTGGTCGGTATCCATATTGCCGAAACGCTGCTGGAAGAGGGGATATACCAGACGGCGAAAGCGCAGCCCATCCTGCGTGCGGGTGGGCCGACGGCGTACTATGGCATCAGCGATGAAAACCGGTTTGATATGGTGCGCCCGGGCGCGGATCAGTAACCGGCTTTATCAATCACGAATTGTTTACCGCAGTTACCCGGATGTGGCTGCGGGGCAAATGAGGCCGCAGAAAGCGGGTTGTTAATGGCGTCAGCCTTCAGCGAAATCTGCATCTCGGTCAGATAAGCCGGATTGCCGTTGCAGGTCAGCTTGAACGCTTTGACGTTCTCCTTGCCCCAGCTTTTGGCCACGGCACTGTCAAAGTCGCTGCGACTGACGGGTTTTCCGTAGTTATTGGCAAGGAATTTACCGACCGCACTGTTTTTAACTTCCTGATTCATCCGCACCATCGTGCCGAAATAGGCATCCGGATCGAAACCAAAGCAGACGCCATGTTTGGAGTATTCGTAGCGTTCCAGGCAGGAATTACCGCCCGCACCCGGCATCACGTCGTTGAGCTTTGCGGCAGCAGAAAGCGACAGTCCGGTTTCGGCGGCATCGCATTTGCGGCTGGCCTTCACTTCCGGCATGTTCGGAATGGGGCGCGTGGCGCAGCCAAAACGCATCCAGCGACGTTCATCCACCCCGCGTGCGGCAATGGATTTCGGCAGGCCGGGCCATAGCCCGTGAACGGTCAGAAAATCGGCTTTATTTTCGCGCTCTTTTTGCAGGCGACATTCGTCAGGTTCATTGCGGTTGCGCTCGACCATGCTCTGGCAAAACCCGGTTTGCCAGGACAGGGCCAGCACATAGCGATCGAAATCGCCATACTGGGTTGCCTTGAGCGGTTCTGCCTGTGTGGAGAAAACACAGAGGGCAAGCGCGATTGCCCCAGACGGGATAACGATATCCTTCCTGAACATATGATTTCCTGATCGAATGAGCGTGATTGATTTCTGGGGGTTATTAAAGCACAAAAAGCGCCCGCAGGCGCTTTCTGGATATCAGGAATTTAGCTTAGGCTGCGCCGGGCACCAGCACTTCCGTGGCGATAATCACGATAATCAGCCCAACCATAACGGGCACTGAGGTGCGTTTTACCACTTCAAATGGCGAGATTTTCGCCATCCCGGCAACGGCGACGACCACGCCCGATACCGGGGAAATGGTACGGCCCAGGTTTGACGCCTGCAGCATAGGAATGGAGAGATAGGCCGGGTTAATACCGGAGGAGTGGGCCAGTTTCGGGATCATCTCCACGAAAGCGTAGAAAGGCGCATTGCCGGAACCGGTGGTCATGGCCGCCAGCATGGTGAGTACCACCAGGACCAGCATCAGGATAATACTGGCCGAGCCGAACGAGGTGGCGATAGAGATCAGGCTCTGGATAAAGCCGATGGTGCTCAGACCCTGAGCAAAAACGCCCGCTGCCACCAGCAGCATCACCACGCCAGCGAAGGCATCCGCCATTCCTCGATAGGCGACTTCCAGACCCGAGAACACCTTTTGCGTGTTGAAACCGCGCACAAACTCCAGCACGGCAGCCAGCAGCATGCAGATCACCAGAATGGTGATGATGTGCAGCTGCGGGCCCCATTTGCCGTCAAAAATCAGCACTCCGATAATCGGCGTGAAGGGCAGAATGGCATAAAACGCGGGTGCGGTGGTGGTGATCTCACTCACATCCATCATCTCGTGGCTGATGTTTTCTTTCTTATCCAGATAGCGCTGCCAGAAGAAATGCGCGATTCCCATTCCCACAATGGCGACAATAGAGATTGGCAGCGTGGTTTTAAAGGCGAAGTCGATGAGCGACATCTCCGCAGCCTTTGCCGCCAGCACAACGTCGCCGGAGGTTGGGGAAAGAATAATGGCTGCCGGAGACGCGCAAATGGCTGCTGCCGCGCCGCGGCTGATACCGACGTTCACCATGACCGGGAACAGCGTGGCCATGAGCAGTACGCCAAGTCCGGTTGCCGACGACACGGCCAGCGACATCAGGCAGGCGAGGAAATAGGCGGCGACCATCAGCAGATAGGGTGAGTTGATGTACTGCAGCGGTTTTGAGGCAAGCTTAACGACCATGTCGTTGGCACCGATATGGGTCATGTAGGCGGCAAAACCGCACAGCATCATGATCATCATACCCAGGTCGCCGCCGCGGCTCATGAGTAATATCTTAATGTATTCAACAATATCAGTGGCGGTGTAACCCGTACTGGTTGCACTGGCAGGTAATACCTGATGTCCCATTATGGCGCTGATAATCAGCAGCGTTAAACCGCCAACAAATAATACGCCCGTGGCCGAATAGCCTTTAATGATGTAGCGTGCGACACCGACAATGACGACGACCCCAATAAGGAGTTCGAATAACGTAAGCATGATTTCCCCTGTATCTCTGCTGCAATGGAGCACAAAAAATCAATAAAAATAAGAAGGATGAAAATGTGCCGAATAAATGGCCTGTTCTTGCTGATTAAAATCAATAAACAGACGACTAGAGAGCAGAACAACCGTGTTTTTGCCATGGCTCTTACATTTACGCCATGAGAGTCTTGACCGTCAGAAATAGCGTAATATGTCCTTACAATGATAACAGATTGTTAATATTTTGTGTAATTCAGCATGTTGCTGATATACAAGGCTAAACAGGTTAAAGGCTCACTCTGAATGGGCTTATTCAGACTTGCGGTCCAGTTTATTGAGAATATTCCCGGAAAAAGGCCGAATAATTAGGAATAACGCTGATGTCGTTAAGCCTTGATTCAACTACTTTATGGTAAACTTTGCCTCGAATACTAAGAATGGTAATTGCATTGTGATCGTACGTAATACATTTTTCTCAATTTTATTGTTTATTTTTGGGCAGTTAACGTTTTCTTCTGTTGCACAGGCAGAGGACAACGCGACGGATAAAGGGTGGTTCTCAACCTTTACGGATAATGTCTCTCATACCTGGACGGCGCCCGAACATTATGATCTCTATGTTCCGGCAATAACGTGGCATGCGCGTTTTGCTTACGACAAAGAGAAAACCGATAAATATAACGAGCGTCCGTGGGGCGCTGGTTTCGGTCAGTCGCGCTGGGATGATAAGGGAAACTGGCATGGCATCTATCTGATGGCCTTTAAAGACTCCTTTAATAAATGGGAGCCGATTGGGGGCTACGGCTGGGAGAAAACCTGGCGCCCGCTAGCCGACGAGAACTTCCATGTCGGGTTGGGCTATACCGCGGGGGTCACCGCACGTGACAACTGGAACTACATTCCGATCCCGGTGCTGCTGCCGTTGGCCTCTATCGGTTACGGCCCCGCAACGTTCCAGATGACCTACATCCCGGGCACGTACAACAACGGTAACGTTTACTTCGCCTGGATGCGTTTTCAGTTTTAACTGAAAAAACTTTACCTGTTGGTGATAAAACGCGCAGCTGTTGATTCATAAACGATAAAAATCTGCCAGTGAAAATTAACGCGACTTTAGTCACTTTTTATCAAAGATCCGCTGGACAAAAGGTCTCACAATTGATGTACTGGTAACCGACACAGCATTTGTGTCGTTTTTTAATGTAAAGGTAATTTTGATGTCTAAGATTAAAGGTAACGTTAAGTGGTTTAATGAGTCCAAAGGATTCGGTTTCATTACTCCTGAAGATGGCAGCAAAGACGTGTTCGTACACTTCTCTGCAATCCAGTCTAATGGTTTCAAAACTCTGGCTGAAGGTCAGCGTGTAGAGTTCGAAATCACTAACGGTGCCAAAGGCCCTTCTGCTGCTAACGTAATCGCTCTGTAATCCAGACGCGTCAGCAAGAATTTCAAAACCCGCTCACTGAGCGGGTTTTTTTCGTTTTGAATCAGCCAAGCAGATACATTTTCAGGAAGCTGGCCACGATCAGCACGCTTAACAATACCATGCCTGCGCTCATCAGACTCTGTTTCATTCTGTCACCCTCGTTCAGTACTGCATCCAGAGTGACAGAGAAAAATTAAGCCAACATTAACGGTTCGGCTGTTAATGCGCGCTTGCGGAAGAAAATAGCCAAAATGCGATCCCCGTCATCGCAAAGGAGCCGAGCATATTGATCGCCATATTCATCAGCGCCCAGCCGATACGGCCTTCCTGAAAGAGAAAAACCGTTTCCGCAGAAAAGGTTGAGAAGGTGGTTAACCCGCCGCAGAATCCGGTGGTAATCAGGACTTTCCACATTGGGTCAATGTGTGTCATTCGGTTAAACCAGGCCAGCCCCATGCCAATGATAAAGGCACCTATCAGGTTTGCAGCCAGCGTCCCCATGGGAATCGCCTGATGCAGGGGGTTAAACCGCATACTGAGAAACCATCGCGCAACGCTACCCGTTCCCCCACCAATAAAAACGGCTAAAAGTAGTTGTAACACGCTAAATACCTGCTATTTGATGTGTAAGAGAAGCGAGTTTAACGCCGTTTATGATGAGGGGACAAATATGTATGTTGCGGTAGGGCAATTTGCGGTCACGCCTGACTGGCAGGCTAACGCGATAAAATGCGTCAATCTGATGATGCAGGCCCAACAGAAAGGCGCGTCGCTGCTGGTGCTTCCTGAGGCGCTGCTGGCCAGGGATGATAATGACCCGGATTTATCCGTGAAGTCCGCGCAGCCGCTGGACGGTGAATTTTTACAGCAATTGCTCGCCCAGAGCGTGGGCAATACGATGACGACGATCTTAACAATCCATGTTCCCTCTACGCCGGGTCGGGCGGTGAATACGCTGGTGGCGATTCGCGGCGGAGCCATAGTCGCACGTTACGCCAAGCTCCATCTTTATGATGCCTTCAGCATTCAGGAATCACGGCGCGTCGACCCAGGAGACCGTGTTCCGCCGCTGCTGGAGATTGACGGATTAAAGGTTGGGCTGATGACCTGCTATGACCTGCGTTTTCCGGAGCTGGCACTCCATCTGGCGCTACAGGGGGCGGACGTGCTGGTTCTGCCTGCCGCGTGGGTTAAAGGGCCGTTAAAGGAACATCACTGGGCAACGCTGCTGGCGGCACGCGCGCTGGATACCACCTGCTATGTCGTTGCTGCAGGAGAATGCGGAACGAAGAACATCGGGCAAAGCAGGGTGGTCGATCCGCTGGGTGTGACGATTGCCGCCGCTGCGGAAGCCCCGGATTTGCTGGTGGCAGAGATAAACATAGACAGAATTGCGCTTGCACGTCAGCAATTACCTGTTCTTCGCAATCGTCGGTTTGCGCCACCGCAATTATTGTGATGTTTTTTTCAACAATGCTTGATTCACCTTGTTACAGATTGCTATTGTGTGCACGCGCTAAATGACCGTTAATACAGTCAGGTTTTGGCGCTGAATGCAGCCTGTTTTAAGTAAAGAAGGTATCTATGGGTGAGATTAGTATTACCAAACTGCTGGTGGTTGCCGCACTGGTCGTCCTGCTGTTTGGTACCAAGAAGTTACGCACGCTGGGTGGTGACCTGGGGGCTGCCATCAAAGGCTTTAAGAAAGCAATGAACGACGATGATACAGCCGCGAAGAAAAGCGCTGAGGATGACGTCCCGGCAGACAAGCTTTCTCACAAAGAGTGACAGCAACGCCTGAGGGCATGCGAAAAAAAACCGGCTCATGAGGCCGGTTTTTTTGTATTACTGTAAATGAATATTACAGCTTTATTTAACTTCTTCGCCTTTTGCCTGCATATCTGCATGGTAGGAGGAGCGAACAAACGGGCCGCATGCGGCGTGAGTAAAGCCCATCGCCAGCGCTTCGGCCTTCATTTCATCAAACTCGTCCGGGCTCACGTAGCGCTGTACCGGCAGGTGGTGACGGCTTGGCTGCAGATACTGGCCCAGAGTCAGCATGGTTACACCGTGGCGGCGAAGATCGCGCATCACCTCGATGATTTCATCGTTAGTTTCACCCAGACCTACCATCAGACCTGACTTGGTCGGAATATGCGGATGCGCTTCTTTGAAGCGTTCCAGCAGTTTCAGAGACCAGTTATAGTCAGCGCCCGGGCGGACCTGACGATAGAGACGCGGTACGTTTTCCAGGTTGTGGTTAAACACATCTGGCGGCGTCGCGGTCAGGATATCCAGCGCGCGGTCCATACGGCCGCGGAAGTCTGGCACCAGCGTCTCGATTTTGATGTTTGGGCTTTTCTCGCGAATGGCCGTAATACAGTCAGCGAAGTGCTGCGCTCCGCCGTCGCGCAGATCGTCACGGTCAACGGACGTGATAACCACGTAACGCAGCGCCATGTCGGCGATGGTCTGCGCCAGCTTCTGGGGTTCGTTAGCATCAGGTGCGACCGGACGGCCATGAGCAACATCGCAGAACGGGCAGCGGCGGGTACAGATCGCACCCAGAATCATAAACGTCGCGGTACCGTGATTGAAACATTCAGCAAGGTTCGGACAAGAGGCTTCTTCACAAACGGAGTGAAGGCCATTCTTGCGCATCGCCGCTTTGATCCCCTGGATACGCGAAGAGTCGGCCGGAAGTTTGATTTTCATCCATTCCGGTTTTCTTAACAGCGCCTCGCGCTCTGTAGCCACGTTTTTAACCGGGATAAGGGCCATTTTATCGGCATCGCGGTATTTAACACCGCGTTCCATCACAATGGGTTTACTCATAGCGTGCGTGTTCCAGTTGCGAATATCGAAGGAAAGCGTTTCAATTCAAGGGAATGTTGTATTTATCAACTATTTTTGAACGAACGACAGGCAGTATATCATTGAAACGGTCGTTAAAGCAGCCTGCCAGATCGCCAATTTGTAAAATAGTTGTTGTTTTGTGCCTTTTGCCCTGTCTGTCGCAGGGGCTTATGCTGGCTCAACCTGTCAGAAGGCCTGACGGATAATGCGGATGACGTTTTCCAGAACCGGATCGCGCAAGCTCAGCTTGTTGTAATGCAGTGAAATTTCAACAGATTCCGCATTAAGCTGGCTGAGGGGGATACTGTCCAGCGGCCAGCATTTCCGGAGCAGGCTGTACAGGCGCGATGGCATGATGCACAGCATATCGCTGCTGCCTATCAGGGATGCGGTGGTGAACATATTGTAACTGCTGAAGCTGATCTGACGTTCCGGGAAAATTTCATCAATACGCTGACGAAGGCCATGGTTGGACTGCCCTTCGGTCATGAAAGACGAGTGGTCGTAGTTGCGCAGGTTTTCGATGGTCAGCGGCTCGCTGAGGGCAGGATGCTGCTGACGGCAAACCAGCACCAGGTTATCCGCATAGAGCACATTTTGCCCCAGCGCTCTGGCACTGAAGCTGCCGCTTTCAATAATCAGGTCCGTCTGGAACTGGGCAAGCTGAACGTCAGGTTCATGGAGAGGCACATTGCGAAGCAGGAGCTGCGGAGCATGCTCTTTTACGGCCTGGAAGATCGCAGGCATGACCAGCACACCCACAGAAGGAGAACAGCCGATGGTGATGGTTCTCTGCTTATCATAGCTCCCGGTTAAATCCAGTGCGCCCAGAATCGACTCCAGCCCCTGGCTGATGTACTCATGAAGATGCGTGGCGTAAGCCGTCGGCGTTACCCCCTGGCCCTTACGGATAAATAACGGGTCAGGAAATATAGCGCGTAGCTTTTGGATTGACTGGCTTATTGCTGATGGCGTGAGATTAAGAATTTTCGCAGCGTTAACGATACCCTTATGGACATATACTGCCTCAAAAATAGTCAGTAAATTGAGATCAATATTACGTAAAGTCCGAAAAATTTGCGGCTTGTCTTCGCCACCAGGTTCATTCAGTCGTTTGGCTGGTAAATTATTATACTCCACGCTTTCACTCCGTATACATTCACAATATGAATGATAGTTGAATTTATTTATTATGCTTGTAGAGATTCGTAAAGTGTTGGTTTTGTTTCATTTGTTTATCAAAAGCAAACACTTGTGTGATAATTGCTCACGTTACTTATGCCGTGTTTGCCGTGCATGCTGGAGGCTAAATAATATGTAGCGGTAATATTCGGGCGCTTCGAAAATATAGAATCTATGGATTATTGTAAAGTGCAAAAACGGTAAATAGACAGTGGCCCGTCAAATTAGCGAGCCCTGTTGTACGATATATTAAGCAGGGATATATTCGTGCGGGGGATTGTTAAGTAGTGCTAACACGTTCTTTAACAGCACGGGACGAATCGTGTCTGGCGTAGCGGTTTCTACCCACTGGCGCATTTGCGTCATTTCCATGCCGGCGTAGCCACAGGGGTTTATGCGCTGGAAAGGCGCGAGATCCATATTAATATTCAAGGCCAGGCCATGGAATGAGCAGCCTTTACGAATACGCAGCCCCAGAGAGCAGATCTTCATTTCCCCAACGTAGACCCCAGGCGCATCGGCTCGCGGATGCGCGTCAATCCCGTATTCCGCCAGCGTATTGACGACTGTCTGTTCCAGTAAGGTAACCAGTTCACGCACGCCGAGCTTTCTGCGCTTCAGATTGAGCAGGACGTACATCACCTGCTGCCCGGGTCCATGGTACGTGACCTGACCGCCGCGATCGCTCTGGATAACCGGAATATCGCCCGTCATTAATAAATGTTCTGCTTTTCCCGCCTGACCCTGCGTAAAGACCGGCAGGTGTTCGACCAGCCAGATCTCATCGGGGGTAGTGTCATCGCGTGAATCGGTGAAGTCATGCATAGCCTGGGAGACAGGCTCGTAAGGTTGCAGCCCGAGGTGACGGACCAGAATTTTATCCTGATACAAAACTGCGTCTCCGAAGACGAGGGACAAAAGGTATGCGGGAGTATATCACAGCGGGGAGAGGGGTTACCCGGCAAACCGGGTAACCGCAAAGGGACTACAGCACCATACGAACGATTTCGATATTGCCGAGCTCTTCGTACAGCGTCTCAACCTGCTCAATGTGTGTCGCAGTGATGGTAATAGAAACCGAGTGGTAGTTGCCCTTGCTGCTTGGTTTTACTGACGGAGAGTAGTCACCCGGCGCATGGCGCTGTACCACTTCAACCACCTGATCAACCAGCTCAGGTTTCGCCAGACCCATTACTTTGTAGGTAAATGGGGTAGGGAATTCAAGCAGTTCGTTAAGTTTGGTTTTCATGTCAGCTCCGGCGTAACGTCAAAAAATAATAACTCCCACGTCAGGTGGGAGTTATCAGGATACTTAGTATATGGGGATCAAAATCACACTTTCAAGTGTTCGATTTTTAACCAAACCAGTGGTGGAACATCAATTTAATATAATCAATGATTTTGCCGAAGAAATTGCCTTCAGGAATTTCTTGCAGGACCACCAGCGGGCGCTGATCGATCGTTTTGCCATCCAGCTGGAAGTTGATTGTGCCCACGACCTGATTTTTCTGCAGCGGGGCGTGCAGCTCGGTGCTGTTCAGGACGTAGCTGGCTTTCAGATCCTTCATACGACCGCGCGGAATGGTAAGGTAGAGGTCTTTATCAACGCCGAGAGAAGCACGGTCGTTGTCGCCGAACCAGACCGGTTCAGACGCAAACTCTTTGCCTGCTTTCAGTGGATTCACGGTTTCGAAGAAACGGAAGCCCCAGGTCAGCAGCTTCTTGCTTTCTGTTTCACGGCCTTTAAAGGTGCGGCCACCCATCACGGCAGAGATCAGACGCATCTGGCCTTCAGTGGCGGAGGCGACCAGGTTGTAGCCCGCTTTGTCGGTGTGACCCGTTTTGATGCCGTCAACGTTCAGGCTGTTATCCCACAGCAGGCCGTTACGGTTGGTCTGACGGATACCGTTGAAGGTGAACTCTTTCTCTTTATAGATAGAGTACTCATTAGGAACATCGCGGATCAGCGCCTGACCAATCAACGCCATGTCACGTGCCGAGCTGTACTGACCGTCTGCGTCCAGGCCGTGTACGGTCTGGAAATGGCTGTTTTTCAGACCCAGCGCGTTCACGTAGCTGTTCATCAGGCCTACGAAGGCATCCTGACTACCGGCGGCGAAATCGGCCATCGCTACGCAGGCATCGTTACCCGACTGCAGGTTGATACCGCGAATCAGCTGGGAAACAGGAACCTGCATACCCGGTTTCAGGAACATCAGAGAGGAACCCTTAAAGACCGGGTTCCCGGTTGCCCACGCATCGTTACCGATGGTGACCAGATCCGTTTCTTTGAATTTACCTGCCTTCATCGCCTGGCCGATAACGTAGCTGGTCATCATTTTGGTCAGGCTGGCCGGGTCACGGCGGGCATCGGCATTCTGTTCTGCCAGCACTTTGCCAGAGTTGTAATCGATCAGGATGTAGGATTCCGCGTCGATTTGCGGAACGCCGGGGATCATGGTCTTGATATTCAGGTCATCGGCGTGAGCTGCAGAGAGCGCAGCCGCGCAAAGGGCCGTGGTCAGCGCCATGCGCTGCACAAAACGAGCAGAAAAAGTGGTCTTCATGGTCAGAACTACGACATCCGTGATGGAATTAAAAAAAGTGCCTTACTATAGCAAATGCTATTCAGGCAGGCATCCGACTTTAAGCATGAGTTTGTGAATGTGTTTTACACAAACTGACAATTCGGATACCGCCGGTTAATTATTTCGCAACAGCGATAAATGACTGAAGCTGAGCTTCATTCTGCAGACGCTGCTGCAGGGAGGCTGCCTGCGATTTGCTGGCAAACGGCCCCATCTGAATGCGCCAGACCGCACCGTTCTGCTCAACGCGTCCTGGTACGCCAAACTGCTGGCTCAGACGCTGCTGATACTGTTTAGCCCGGGCCTGATCGCTCACAGCACCGACCTGAACCACATAGCTGCCGCTGGCCGCTGTTGGAGCCGCCACCGCGGCACTTTGCGTGGCCGCGGGCGCCGTTACGGGAGCCGACCGGGTCGCTTGTGCAGCAACGGGAGCGGGGGCTGGGGTAGGTTCACTGCCTTCCAGCACGCCCGAGGCTAAGGTCGTCGGTGCACCAAGAAAGCCGCTGCTCTTTACCGGTGCGCCCGTTGAATCGTCGCTTTGCAGCGTGTCATTGCTGATTGGGCGTATTTCTCCCCCCGGCTGAGCAGGCTCGGCCGGAGAAGAGACGCTGCCCATTCCGCCGTCAAGATTGGGGCGGTCGGGCAGGGCATAGGTCTGTTTCGCCACCGTCGTACACGCGGTACCTGGACCGGACAGCGAACCATCCTGCGCCACAATAATCGGGTCAATACGGACTTTGGTGTTGTTCGAGGTATTCAGGCGATCGGCAGACGCGCGCGACAGGGAGATCACCCGGTCATTTCCGTACGGGCCGCGGTCGTTGATACGCACGACGATCATGCGGCCGTTTGCCAGGTTGGTGATACGGGCATAGCTCGGGATCGGCAGCGTCGGATGTGCCGCCGTCAGCTGCATGGGGTCGAACGTCTCTCCGGAGGCCGTCAGGTTACTGCCTGGCTCGGCATCATAAATGGCGGCAAAGCCCGCCTGGCTGAAACGGGAAGGATCCTGAACAATTTTATAGCTTTTGCCGTCGCGCTCGTAATCCTGATTGGCACTGGCATTCAGCGGTTCATAAACGGGATCGGCACCGCTGATTTCTACGATCGGGCCATTACACACCGCAGGCTGCGGCGGCGCGACGGTTGCCTGTTGCTGACCATCATCACTAGTACAGGCCGCAAGTAAACTTGCCGCAATGCAGATCCCCAGCCACTGCTTACGCATTCCGATCCCCTTATTTTTATACGCTTTTTGACAACATTTTTCTGTGGGTATGGATCGACATCACGATACCAAACCCGGCCATCAACACGATCAGTGCCGAGCCTCCGTAACTCACCAGCGGCAGCGGTACGCCTACCACCGGCAGAATACCACTCACCATACCAATATTTACGAAGACATAAACGAATAAAATCAGCATCAACCCGCCAGCCATGACGCGACCAAAGGTCGTTTGCGCGCGTGCTGCAATCCACAATCCCCGCATGATCAGCAGAACGTATAGGGCCAGGAGTATTAAGATGCCCACCAGCCCCAGCTCTTCCGCCAGGACGGCAAAGATAAAGTCGGTGTGGCGTTCCGGTAAAAATTCCAGCTGCGACTGCGTGCCGTGCAGCCAGCCTTTACCGCGCAGGCCGCCGGAGCCAATCGCAATCTTGGACTGAATAATATGATAGCCCGCGCCCAGCGGATCGGTTTCCGGATCGAGCAGCATCATGACGCGCTGGCGCTGGTAATCGTGCATCAGGAAGAACCAGAGAATAGGGATGAACGCCGCAATCAGCACTACCGCGATACCAATCAGGCGCCAGCTCAGGCCCGACAGGAACAGGACAAACAGGCCGGAGAGGGCGATGAGGATAGAGGTCCCCAGGTCAGGCTGTGCCGCAACCAGCAGCGTTGGCAGGAAAATCAGCACCAGCGCGATAGCGGTATTCTTCAGCGACGGCGGACAGACGTCGCGGTTGATAAAGCGTGCCACCATTAAGGGCACGGCGATTTTGGCAATTTCCGAAGGCTGAAAGCGGACAATGCCCAAATCCAGCCAGCGCTGCGCCCCTTTTGAAATGGCCCCAAAGGCATCTACCGCAACCAGCAAAATAATACAGAAAATGTAGAGGTAGGGCGCCCAGCCTTCGTAGACGCGCGGCGGGATCTGCGCCATCACCACCATAATGATCAGGCCCATGGCGATCTGGCCGATTTTGCGCTCCATCATCCCGATGTCCTGGCCGCTGGCGCTCCAGATAACCAGCGCGCTGTAAACCAGCAGAGCCAGCAGGATCAGCAGCATGGCTGGGTCGATGTGGATTTTGTCCCACAGCGATTTTTTATTTGGATTATCCGTCATGATTATTGGTCCTCCGCCGCAGCGGCGGCCGGGTTTTCAGCCGGCAGTTCGGTGTTGTTATCACCCAGCATAATGTGGTCAAGGATCTGGCGCATGATGGTCCCTACTGCAGGCCCGGCACCGCCGTTCTCCAGAATCATCGCCACCGCGACCTGCGGGTTGTCATAAGGGGCAAACGCCGTCATCAGCTTGTGGTCACGCAGACGTTCGGCAATGCGGTGCGCGTTATAGGTTTCGTTGGCTTTCAGGCCAAAGACCTGCGCAGTACCGGACTTCGCCGCCACTTTGTACGGCGTACCGGCGAAATACTTGTGTGCGGTACCGTTCGGGCGGTTTGCCACGCCGTACATACCGTCTTTTGCGATTTCCCAGAAGCCGGAATGAATGTCACCCACCGGCGCTTCGTGCGGCTGGTTCCACGGCACTTTTTTGCCGTCTTCAACCGTACTCTGCAGCAGGTGAGGCACTTTCACCACCCCGTCATTGATGAGGATCATCATGGCTTTGTTCATCTGAAGCGGCGTTGCCGTCCAGTAACCCTGACCGATACCCACCGGAATGGTGTCGCCCTGATACCACGGTTTTTTAAAGCGCTTCAGCTTCCATTCGCGCGTCGGCATGTTGCCGGAGCGTTCTTCCGCAAGGTCAACGCCGGTGTAGTGTCCGTAGCCGAATTTGCTCATCCACTCAGACAGGCGGTCGATCCCCATGTCATACGCCACCTGATAGAAGAAGGTATCCGCAGACTCCTCCAGCGATTTGGTGACGTTCAGATGACCGTGGCCCCATTTTTTCCAGTCGCGATAGCGCTTTTCTGAACCGGGCAGCTGCCACCAGCCTGGGTCAAACAGGCTGGTATTGCGGTTGATGACGCCAGCGCTCAGTGCCGAGACCGCCACGTACGGTTTAACCGTGGATGCCGGCGGGTAAACCCCTTGCGTCGCGCGGTTCACCAGCGGCGTGTTGGGGTCATTCAGCAGACCGGAGTAGTCTTTACTGGAAATGCCGTCAACAAACAGGTTCGGGTCATAGCTTGGCATAGACACCATCGCCAGGATGCCGCCAGTGCGGGGATCGGTGACCACAACGGCTGCGCGGCTGCCTGCCAGCAGGGTTTCAATATACTGCTGTAGCTTAAGGTCGAGGGTCAGATAGACGTCATGCCCCGCCTGAGGCGGCACTTCTTTAAGCTGGCGAATCACGCGGCCACGGTTGTTAACCTCAACCTCTTCATAGCCGGTTTGCCCGTGCAGGACATCTTCGTAGTAGCGTTCAATACCGAGCTTACCGATGTCGTGCGTTGCGGCGTAGTTCGCCAGCTTGCCGTCTTTATCGAGGCGGTCGACGTCTTTGTCGTTAATCTTGGAGACGTAGCCAATCACATGCGTCAGCGCGGAGCCGTAGGGGTAGTAGCGACGCTTGTAGCCCTTTACTTCCACGCCGGGGAAACGGTACTGGTTTACCGCAAAGCGGGCCACCTGGACTTCCGTCAGGTTGGTTTTAACCGGGATGGAGGTGAAACGGTGAGAGCGGGCGCGTTCTTTTTTGAAGGCGGCGATATCGTCGTCGTTAAGGTCGACAACGCTTTTCAGCGCTTCCAGCGTATCCTGAACGTTATCGACTTTTTCCGGCATCATCTCGATTTGATAGATGGTGCGGTTTAACGCCAGCGGGGTGCCGTTGCGATCGTAAATAATGCCGCGGCTGGGCGCGATAGGCACCAGCTTGATACGGTTTTCGTTGGAACGCGTCTGGTAGTCGGTAAAACGGACAATTTGCAGATTATAAAGGTTGGCGATCAGCACGCCGGTAAGCAGCAAAATCCCGGTGAAGGCGACCAGCGCCCGGCGCACAAACAGCGCGGACTCAGCCGTATAGTCGCGAAAAGAATTCTGTAGTTTCATCCGCTGCTTAATCTACCCTGGTCAGTCATTACTCGCGGTGATAGGGGTGGTTGGTAGTAATGCTCCACGCGCGATACAGGCTTTCTGCCACCAGTACCCGAACGAGCGGGTGGGGAAGCGTCAGCGCGGAGAGGGACCAACTTTGTTCTGCTGCCGCTTTGCAGGCAGGGGATAACCCTTCGGGTCCGCCAATCAACAGACTGACGTCACGGCCATCCTGCTTCCAGCGCTCCAGTTCGTGCGCCAGCTGCGGCGTATCCCAGGGTTTTCCTGGAATATCGAGGGTGACGATGCGGTTTTTGCCAGCGGCAGCCAGCATCAGTTCGCCCTCTTTATCGAGAATACGTTTGATATCGGCGTTCTTGCCGCGCTTACCGGCGGGGATTTCCACCAGTTCGAACGGCATGTCTTTTGGAAAACGACGCAGATATTCAGTAAAACCGGTTTGTACCCAGTCCGGCATTTTGGTGCCGACGGCGACCAGCTGCAACTTCACGCATTAACCCCAGAGTTTTTCCAGCTCATACAGGCGACGGCTCTCTTCCTGCATGACGTGGACAATCACATCGCCGAGATCGACAACCACCCAGTCAGCCGTCGCTTCACCTTCAACGCCGAGCGGCAACAGCCCTGCAGCACGTGATTCCTGTACCACGTGATCGGCAATTGAAACAACATGACGTGTGGACGTACCGGTGCAGATGATCATGCAGTCGGTAATACTGGATTTACCCTTAACGTCGATAGCGATGATGTCCTGACCTTTCAGGTCATCAATTTTGTCAATAACAAAATCCTGGAGTGCTTTACCCTGCAAGTTTTCCCCCTGGGGTGAATGAGATTGTAAAACGTTGAATTCGTAGCCAGACAGTATACCTGAACTCATGCCTGTATCGGGACAAAAGTCTCCGGTCGGGCTTTTGAAGGCGGGTATCATCCCACCCTCTGCCTGAGATTGCATCGCCATTTTTGTAAAACAATTTCTGTAAAGCAATCATCGGCGGGAAAGTCTGGCAGCGGAGAATAACAGTATGGCTTACCCTGTCAAGGCAGGATAAACAATAAGCCGCTTTTTATGCCCTCCGGCTATTCATCTGCGCTTTTCTGATACAAACCATGCGTATGGATATAGGCCAGCACCGGTGCGGGGAGCAGATCGTCACACGCTAAACCCTGCTGTAAGCGCTCGCGAATGAGGGTTGCAGAGATATCGAACCACGGCGTTTCGGCCAGATAAATCTTCCCGGCAGGCTGAGTGTGAAGATCTTCAACATTGGCGGTGAGATGATCTTCCAGCCACTGCTGGTACTGCGCTTCGCGCATGGTCAGCGGATAGCCAGGACGGCGGCAGACGAGCAGGTGGCTGTTCTCCAGGATGGTTTCATATTTATGCCATGTGGGGAAGTTCAGCAGGGAGTCCTGTCCGATGATAAAAGCCAGCGGCTGGTTTGGACCTTGTTCTGCGCGCCATTCCTGAAGCGTCTGCGAGGTCCAGGAGGGCGTATCGCGACGCAGCTCACGCTCGTCAAGCCGGAAGAGCGGCTTATCTGCGATGGCCAGGGCAAGCATCTCTTTTCGCTGCTCGCTGGTCGCCTCAGGCTGTGGACGGTGGGGCGGGACATTATTCGGCATGATGGTGACGCGCTGAAGGCCGATCAGATTCGCCAGAATTTCAACCGGCTTCAGATGCCCGTTGTGTACCGGGTCGAAGGTGCCGCCATACAGGGCCTGTAAAGAGTGCATACTATCCATCAATAAAAACGTCTGCCAGCGCCTTGTGGCAGAGCAGCAGGGAAAGGCTTTCCAGCTCCGCCCAGACCGACTGGCCGTAATCTTGCTTTAGCGTAAGCTCGGCGCGCATCAGAAGCTGTACCGCCTGGCGAAGCTGTTCATGACTCAGGCGGTTGATGGCCTCGGTGGTCAAAGCCCGGCGATTTTGCCACACCCGGTGTTTATCAAACAGCGAACGCAAAGGCGTATGGGCAGACTGACGCTTGAGCGTAATCAGCAGCAGCAGTTCGCGCTGCAGGGTTCGCAGCAGAATAACCGGTTCGCTGCCTTCGAGGCGCAGCTGCTGCAGAATATGCAGGGCGCGTTTACTTTTTGCCGACAGCAGCGCGTCCACCCAGTGGAACGGCGTGAAGTGCGCCGCGTCGTTAACGGCCTGCTCGACGCGCGGCAAGGTCAGCTTGCCGTCCGGCCAGAGCAGGGAGAGTCTGTCCAGCGCCTGCGCCAGGGCCAGCAGGTTACCTTCATAGCAGTAGCAGAGCAGCTGGTTCGCCGCATCATCCAGCTGAAGGTTGTGCTGCTTCGCTCTCGCGGCGACCCATTTAGGCAGATGCGCCTGCTCAGGCGTCTGACAGGTGACCAACACCGCGTGGGGCGCGAGTTGGGTAAACCATGCCGCGTTTTCCTGCGCTTTGGTCAGCTTGTTGCCACGCACAATCAGGATCAGATCGCTGTGTAAGAGGCTGACCAGCGTAGCGAGCTGCTCGTTCATCGCCGCGTTAGGCCCGTTTTCCGGCAGCAGGATCTGAATCGTCTGGCGCGATGCGAACAGGCTCATCGCCTGACAAAGCGAGAAGAGGGCGTTCCAGTCGGTATTGTTATCCAACTGGACGGTGTGGTGTTCATCAAAGCCCTGCGCGGCGGCGGCATGCCGCACGGCATCCAGGCTTTCCTGAAGTAATAACGGATCGTTTCCAAGAAGCAGATACGCCGCGCGCAGCCCTTCATTGAGCTGCGCGCGGAGTTGTTCAGGATACAGCCTGATCATCATTTACCCAGAGAGTTAGCAGCAGGAAGCGTGCCATCAACCGGTTTATCAACAATGTCAGATCCTTGTTTGGTTGACGCTGCAATACTTGGCAGTTTACGGATCAGCTGTTCCGCCGCCTTGTCATACATTTCGTTGATGATAATCTGCTGTTCGGCATCTTTTGCCAGCGCCGTCTGCGGGTTATCGAAGAACGAACGGTACACTTTCGTGCTGATCGGATAGATGTCTTTACCCGGGATCAGGACTGCCGCGTTGACCGTCAACACCATTTGATACTCTGCGGTACGGCCATCCTGGAAGATAGACGCAGTGTCTCTCGACAGACCACTTCCTGTCACACGCAGAGACGGTACATCCTGACGCAGCGTCTGTTTCTCAACAAGCTCAACGCCGTTCAGACGCAGCTGATTGCGAATTGCCCGGCTGAGTGGACCGTTCGGATCTCCGGAATCAAAGATCATGGTTTTCATCTGTGCAGGCACCGCGGTGGTATTGCGCAGGTGCCAGCCGCAGCCAGCGGTGACAAGCACCGCCAGAGATAAGAGTATTGTTGCCAGTTGTCGCACGTTTCCTCCCGCGCTTAGCCAACGACCAGATTCAGCAGTTTACCAGGTACGTAGATCACTTTACGTACGGTAACGCCCTCAAGATATTTAGCGACCAGTGGTTCCTGGCCCGCGCGCTCGCGAACCTGTTCTTCGGTTGCATCGACCGCCACGGTAATTTTACCGCGGACTTTACCGTTCACCTGGACCACGACCAGCGTGGTGTTTTCCACCATCGCGGCTTCGTCAGCCTGCGGCCACGGCGCGTTGTCGATATCGCCTTCGCCTTTCAGCTCCTGCCACAGGGTAAAGCTAACGTGCGGCGTGAACGGGTTCAGCATGCGAACGACGGCCAGCAGCGCTTCACGCATTAAGGCACGATCCTGCTCGCCGTCCTGCGGGGCTTTCGCCAGCTTGTTCATCAGTTCCATAATAGCCGCAATTGCGGTATTGAAGGTCTGACGACGACCAATATCATCGGTCACTTTTGCAATGGTTTTATGAACATCACGACGCAGCGCCTGCTGATCTTCAGTCAGGGCGGCAGCGTTCAGCGCCGGGGCATCGCCCAGTGAGGTGTGCTCGTAAACCAGCTTCCAGACGCGTTTCAGGAAGCGGTTTGCGCCTTCCACGCCAGACTCCTGCCATTCCAGCGTCATGTCTGCCGGAGAGGCAAACATCATGAACAGACGCACGGTATCCGCACCGTAACGCTCAACCATCACCTGCGGGTCGATACCGTTGTTTTTCGACTTGGACATTTTGCTCATGCCGGTGTAGACCAGCTCGTGACCTTCAGCGTCTTTCGCCTTCACGATACGGCCCTTCTCGTCGCGCTCAACGATTGCGTCAACCGGAGATACCCAGTTACGCTCGCCGTTCGCCCCGACGTAATAGAAGGCATCCGCCAGCACCATGCCCTGGCACAGCAGCTGTTTTGCAGGTTCGTCAGAGTTCACCATGCCCGCATCGCGCATCAGCTTGTGGAAGAAGCGGAAGTAGAGCAGGTGCATGATGGCGTGTTCGATACCACCGATGTAGATATCTACCGGCAGCCAGTAGTTCGCTGCTTTGGAATCCAGCATGCCGTCCTGATACTGAGGACAGGTGTAGCGAGCATAGTACCAGGATGACTCCATAAAGGTGTCAAAGGTGTCGGTTTCGCGCAGCGCGGGCTGACCGTTGACGGTGGTTTTTGCCCACTCAGGATCGGCTTTGATCGGGCTGGTGATACCGTCCATGACCACGTCTTCCGGCAGGATCACCGGCAGCTGATCTTCCGGCGTTGGCATCACGGTGCCATCTTCCAGCGTCACCATTGGAATTGGCGCACCCCAGTAACGCTGACGGGAAACGCCCCAGTCGCGCAGACGGAAGTTAACTTTACGCTCGCCCACGCCAAGGGAGGCCAGCTTGTCGGCGATAGCGTTGAAGCCCTCTTCGAAGCTCAGACCGTTGAACTCGCCGGAGTTGAACAAGGTCCCTTTTTCGGTCAGCGCTTGTTCGGACAGGTCTGGTTCAGAACCGTCAGCCGTCAGAATAACAGGCTTGATGGTCAGGCCATATTTAGTGGCAAATTCATAGTCGCGCTGGTCGTGACCTGGAACAGCCATCACGGCGCCTGTACCGTATTCCATCAGAACGAAGTTGGCGGCCCAGACAGGGATCGCTTCGCCCGTCAGCGGGTGAATGGCTTTAAAGCCGGTATCAACCCCTTTTTTCTCCATCGTTGCCATATCGGCTTCGGCCACTTTCGTGTTGCGGCACTCGTCGATGAAGGTAGCCAGTTCGGGATTGTTCTCTGCCGCTTTCTGCGCCAGCGGGTGACCTGCGGCCACGGCCAGGTAGGTCGCGCCCATGAAGGTGTCCGGACGGGTGGTGTAGACGGTCAGGGTCTGGTCGTAGTTCTCAACGTTGAAGGTAATTTCCACGCCTTCAGAACGGCCGATCCAGTTGCGCTGCATGGTCTTAACGGTATCTGGCCAGTGGTCCAGATTATCCAGATCGTTCAGCAGCTCATCAGCGTAAGCGGTGATTTTAATAAACCACTGCGGGATCTCTTTACGCTCTACTTTAGTATCACAGCGCCAGCAGCAGCCATCGATAACCTGTTCGTTCGCGAGAACGGTCTGGTCATTCGGGCACCAGTTAACGGCAGAGGTCTTCTTGTACACCAGGCCTTTTTTGTACAGCTCGGTGAAGAACTTCTGTTCCCAGCGGTAGTATTCCGGGGTACAGGTTGCCAGCTCGCGGCTCCAGTCATAGCCAAAGCCCAGCATTTTGAGCTGGTTTTTCATGTACGCGATGTTGTCGTACGTCCACGGTGCCGGCGCCGTATTGTTTTTGACCGCCGCGCCTTCCGCAGGCAGACCGAACGCATCCCAACCGATGGGTTGCAGAACGTTTTTGCCCAGCATGCGCTGGTAGCGCGCAATCACATCACCGATGGTGTAGTTACGCACGTGGCCCATGTGTAGTCGACCAGAAGGATAGGGAAGCATCGACAGGCAGTAATACTTCTCTTTGCTCTCGTCTTCGGTTACTTCAAAGGTGCGCTTCTCGTCCCAGTGTTGCTGGACTTTTGATTCTATCTCTTCCGGGCGGTATTGCTCTTGCATGGCAGCCAGTGGTCCTGTGTTCAATACAGCTACAAATGTAGCCAATGGATGTGGTAATTCAGATCCGCATAGCATAGCCCAAACGCCCGCGTCAAAACAGCCTTTCGCACAAATGCGCTTTGCAGGAATTTACCGGGTCTGTGCTTCACCTGACAAAGCGGCGCTGAAATAAGGTCTATTATTAGAAATAGTTACTTACCCGGGAGGCAAAATGATGAACAAGGTTGCTCAATTTTACCGCGAACTGGTGGCGACACTGACGGAACGGCTGCGTAACGGCGAGCGTGATATCGACGCGCTGGTGGAGCAGGCGCGTGCCCGCGTGTCGCAAACGGGTGAGTTAACGCGAACCGAAGTGGAAGAGGTGACCCGCGCCGTGCGTCGCGATCTGGAAGAGTTCGCGCGCAGCTACCAGGAAAGCCAGGAGGAGGTCACGGACAGCGTTTTCATGCGGGTGATCAAAGAGAGCCTGTGGCAGGAGCTGGCCGATATCACCGATAAAACGCAGCTGGAGTGGCGTGAAGTCTTTCAGGATTTAAACCACCACGGTGTGTACCACAGCGGTGAAGTGGTCGGGCTGGGAAATCTGGTGTGCGAGAATTGCCACCATCATATTGCGGTGTATACGCCGGAGGTCCTGTCGCTGTGTCCGAAATGCGGCCACGATCAGTTCCAGCGTCGGCCGTTTGAGCCCTAGGTAAAAGCGCAGGTTTGCGCCCTCTCCCCGTGGGAGAGGGCCGGGGTGAGGGCATCAGGCCGCACTACGCACTATAGTAAGCCAGTCTCTCCGCCAGCAAATCCACAAACGCCTCACGGTCAATATCCACCATCACCGTGGTATTCGGTTTATTCCCCGTCAGCGAGTAGTAGTCCACCACCGTCATCCCCTGGGTGTATTTCCCCTGCGTTTCGACGCCAACCCACCTGTGGACGGTGGTAAACATCTCCGGTTTTAACAGCCAGGCAATGGTGCACGGATCGTGCAGCGGCGCGCCGTGGAATCCCCATTTCTCGGCTTTGTGATACTCCATAAAGAAGTCGAGCAGCTCAGCCACGGTTGTCGCGACCGGATTGCCAACGGAGCGGAAGCGCTCAATGTCGTCTGCCATAATCTGCGCGCGATGCGTCACATCCAGCCCTGCCATCACAACTGGCAGGCCCGACTGGAAGACGATCTCCGCTGCTTCCGGATCGACAAAAATGTTGAACTCTGCGGAAGGCGTCCAGTTTCCCAGGCCCATAGCCCCGCCCATGATGACGATACGAGCGATTTTGCTGTGCAGTTCAGGATGGCTGTTCAGCAGCAGCGCGACGTTGGTTTGCGGTCCCGTTGCCACCAGAGTGACGGGTTCCGCGCTCTCGCGCAGCACCTTTGCCATCAGCTCCACGGCGGTGCAGCTTTGCGGCGTGAAGCCAGGTTCCGGCAGCGCCGGACCGTCCAGCCCGCTTTCGCCATGCACGTTATCCGCAATAATTAATTCACGCATCAGGGGCTTGAGGGCGCCGCCGGCGACAGGAATATCCGTGCGCTTGAGCAGCGTCAGCATGCGCAAAACGTTACGCAGGGTTTTATCCGGCGTCTGGTTGCCGGCAGAAGAGGTGACGGCTTTGACGTCGAGCTCGGGGGAGGCAAGTGCAAGGACGAGCGCGATCGCGTCATCATGACCCGGGTCGCAATCGAAAATTATAGGTTGTGCCATAGCGTTCTCCATTCATAGCGTTATTTTGTGACAAGGTTAACGCTGCAATGGGGCACGGACGAGAAGAAGTGAGCGAAAGCGTGAGGCAGTGCGCAATCCGCAGATTGCGCACCGAGAAGATTAGTGCAGGATTTTCGCGAGGAAATCTTTCGCACGTTCCGATTTCGGGTTGGCGAAGAACTCCTCTTTCGGGGAATCTTCAACAATTTTCCCTTCGTCCATGAAGATCACGCGGTTGGCCACCTTGCGGGCGAAGCCCATTTCGTGGGTCACCACCATCATGGTCATCCCTTCGTGCGCCAGTTCGACCATCACGTCCAGCACTTCGTTGATCATCTCCGGATCGAGCGCCGATGTGGGCTCGTCAAACAGCATGGCAACCGGATCCATGCACAGCGCACGGGCGATCGCCACACGCTGCTGCTGACCGCCAGAAAGCTGCGCCGGGAACTTATCGGCATGAGCAGAGAGGCCAACGCGTTCCAGCAGTTTCAGGCCTTTCTCGCGCGACGCTTTTTTATCACGCTTGAGCACTTTCACCTGGGCCAGGGTCAGGTTCTCAATAATGGAGAGGTGAGGGAACAGCTCAAAATGCTGGAACACCATGCCAACGTGAGAGCGAAGCTGGGCAAGATTGGTTTTCTTGTCGTTGACTTTGGTGCCGTTGACGACGATCTCACCCTGCTGGACCGGCTCCAGTCCGTTAACGGTTTTGATCAGCGTCGATTTACCGGAACCGGACGGTCCGCACACCACTACCACGTCGCCTTTTTTCACTTCGGTGGAGCAGTCGGTCAGCACCTGAAAGTGCCCATACCATTTAGAAACATTTTTCAGGGAAATCATTGTACCGTCCTTTTCTTCAGCCAGCTGACCAACAGCGACGCGCTTAAACTAATCACAAAATAGACCGCTCCCGCAAAGAGCACCATCTCAACCTGCGTACCATCACGCTCACCGATGGTGGACGCGGTACGGAAGAAGTCTGCCAGGCTCAGCACGTAGACCAGGGACGTATCCTGGAACAGCACAATTCCCTGGGTCAGCAGGAGCGGAACCATGGCGCGAAACGCCTGCGGCAGAATAATGAGCTGCATGGACTGCCAGTGCGTCATCCCCAGCGCCAGCGCGGCGCTGGATTGCCCGCGGGAGATACTCTGAATTCCTGCACGGATAATCTCAGAGTAGTAAGCGGCCTCAAACATTGAGAACGCCACCATCGCCGAGATCAGACGGATGTCGGTTTTCGGCGACAGCCCCAGCACGTTTTGCAGGAAGCCGGGCACGATCAGGTAAAACCACAGCAGCACCATTACCAGCGGGATGGAGCGGAACACGTTAACGTAGGCGGTTGCAAACCAGGCGAGCGGCTTAAAGCTCGACAGGCGCATGACGGCCAGCAGGGTGCCCCAGACGATACCGACAATAATGGCAATGACGGTGATTTTTAAGGTAATCATCAGTCCATCAAGCAGATAAGGCATGGATGGAACGATAGAACTCCAGTCAAATTCGTACATTATTTGCCCCCCATGTTGCCCGGCAGGCGAATTTTGCGTTCAACCAGGTTCATCACCAGCATGATGAAAGCGTTAATCAGAACGTAAGCGAGCGTGATCGCGGTGAAGGATTCCCACGCGTGAGCGGAGTAATCCAGCAGCTTGCCCGCCTGCGCGGCCATATCGACCAGACCGATGGTCGATGCGATGGCCGAGTTTTTCACCAGGTTCATCATCTCGGAGGTCATTGGTGGAACGATGACGCGGTAGGCGTTAGGCAGCAGCACGTAGCGGTAGGTTTGTGGCAGGGTTAACCCCATCGCCAGACCCGCATTTTTTTGTCCGCGGGGTAATGACTGAATGGCGGCACGCACCTGCTCGCAAACGCGCGCAGCGGTAAACAGCCCCAGACACATCATGGAGGAGACAAAGAACTGCACATTCGGATCCAGTTCCGACTTGAACCACATGCCAATATTTTCCGGCAGCAGTTCCGGGATAACCAGATACCAGGTAAAGAATTGCACGATCAGCGGAACGTTACGGAACAGTTCCACGTACAGGGTGCCGAGTGTTGAAAGAAAACGGTTAGGGACGGTGCGCAGAATACCGAACAGAGAACCGACAAGAAACGCGATGATCCACGCCGTTATCGATAATGCCACGGTGACCTGAAAGCCGCTCCACAGCCAGCCAAGATAGGTGGTGTTGCCGAACGGGGCTTGTTGCAGGAATATGCCCCAGTTCCAGTCGATTGACATAATAAACTCCAGAAAAAAAAGGGTAGCAGCGCTACCCTCGAAGATTGGTGAGAAGCTCATTTTTCGCGCTGAGTGGGGAACGACCACTCAACGTATAGTCTGTCCATGCTTCCCGACAATCGAGAGGGCAGGAGATCCCGCCCCTGTTGTTCTAATTAGTTAAGAGCCTTGTCATTTGGAGATTTGAACAGCGCTTTCATGTCGTCTGACAGTTCAAAATTCATGTTCAGGTTTTTTGGTGGAATCGGGTTCTTGAACCATTTGTCGAACCATTTTTCCGCTTCGCCTGAGGTCTGCACCTGGGCGATGGTGTCATCGATCAGCTTTTTGAACTGCGGATCGTCTTTACGCAGCATACAGCCGTAGGCTTCTTTCGACTGCGCGGTACCGACGATATCCCAGTTGTCTGGTTTCTTCGCTTTCGCACGCTCGCCTGCCAGCAGGGCGTCGTCCATCATAAACGCGACGGCACGACCGCTTTCCAGGGTACGGAAGGAGTCGCCATGGTCTTTCGCGCTGATGATGCGCATATCCATTTTCTTCTCGTCGTTCAGCTTGTGCAGCAGCACTTCAGACGTGGTCCCGGAGGTGACAACGACCGCTTTCCCTTTCAGGTCAGCGAAGTCTTTGATCTCACCGCCTTTCTTCGTCAGCAGGCGGGTGCCCACAACAAAGATGGTGTCGGAGAAGGCAGCCTGCTTCTGACGCTCGAGGTTGTTGGTGGTGGAGCCACACTCGAAGTCAAAGGTGCCGTTTTGCAGCAGCGGAATACGGTTCTGTGAAGTGATGGGGATCAGCTTCACCTGCAGGTCAGGTTTGTTCAGCTTTTTCTTCACAGCTTCAACGATGGCGTTGGAGTAATCCTGTGAATAGCCCACGACTTTTTGCGTGTTGTCGTAGTAAGAGAACGGGACAGAAGATTCACGGTGGCCGACCACGATAACGCCGTTTTTGGCAATCTTGTCGAGAGTGCTGCCTGCTGCCGGAGCGTCTTCAGCGTGAACCACGCCTGCGGACATCCCCATAACCAGCATTGCTGTGGCCAGTTTACGTAATTGCATACCCAACTCCTTTTTTATCAGCGCCAGCGACGCATTGATACCCATTGTGATGTTGTTATATCTCGCGCAATGCGAGTGCAGTGTTATGCAAGCTTGTTAACATTTAGTCTGGCTTAATGTAAAGATTTTGCTGCGTTATTGTTTATTTTTGCGAAGCACGCCGCACCATTCAGAGGCAAATATCTCCCGTTGCACCGTTTCGGTGCTACCGATGATCTACGCTGGTGCGACAAAGTTGCACAGTAAGCCAAACTGCGTTTACCTGAATAAACAAAGCAATAGGCGTGCCAGAATTGAAGTCCGGAGGGAATTGTCGGGTGGGGGGGGGGGGGTTACCCCCCAACAAAACAAAACAAGCGGACCGGGGGGCGGGACACCCCCCCCGGCACTGACGCTTACCCGACCTACAAAAGCGAAACAGTAGGCCGGGTAAGCGTCAGCGCCACCCGGCAGGAAGAGGAGGGATTATCGACGACGCTGGCGCAGGCTCATCAGCACCGCGCCAAAGCCGAACAGCGCGGTCAGGATCCACAGCGGCCAGTTGCCGGTGCGGGCGTACGGCGTCAGCCCGGTGGTAGGAGTGACGCTGGTGGTCAGCACTTCTCGGGTGAACTGTGGGATCATGGCCTGGATTTCACCCTGCGGACCAATCACGGCGGTGATGCCGTTGTTGGTGCTGCGCAGCAGCGGACGGGCCAGCTCCAGGGAGCGCATGCGTGCCATCTGGAAGTGCTGCCACGGGCCGATTGATTTACCAAACCAGGCATCGTTAGAGATGGTCAGCAGATAGTCCGTATCCGGGCGGAAGTTATCGCGCACCTGCTCGCCTAAGATAATTTCGTAGCAGATGGCCGCCGTCAGGGCTGCGCCGTGCGCATGCAGCTGAGGCTGAACGTACGGTCCGCGGCTGAAGGAGGACATCGGCAGATCGAAGAACGGGGCCAGCGGGCGAAGAATTGACTCCAGCGGCACAAATTCACCAAACGGCACCAGGTGGTTCTTGTTGTACCGGTCAGTGGAGTGGTAGCTGTATTCGCTGTCTTTGCCGAGCGTAATGATGGTGTTGTAGGTGTCGTAGCGGTTCTGCTGATTCAGACGCGCATCGACAATGCCGGTTATCAGCGTACTGCCACGCGAGAGCAGCAGGTCGTTCATCATGTTGAGGAACGGCTGCTGGTTGATCTCCAGATCGGGAATAGCAGACTCCGGCCAGATAATCAGCTGCGATTTACCCATCACCTCTTCGGTGGCGTTGGCGTAGATCTTCAGCGTATTCAGCAGCTCTTTCTCGTCCCACTTCATCGACTGCGGGATATTCCCCTGCACCATGGAGACCTGCATGGCGCGCGCGGGCTCCGGCGTGAACCACTGGATATAGCGCAGCGGGAAGGGCAGGGCGAACAGTACCAGCGCCACAGCCAGCGGTTTCCAGCATCGTGAAACCAGCGCTAATACCAGCAGGCCGCTAACGACCATCAGCAGGAAGTTAATGGCCTCAACGCCCATGACCGGCGCCAGGCCTTTCAGCGGGCCGTCAATCTGACTGTAGCCGAACTGCAGCCACGGGAAGCCGGTCAGCACCCAGCCTCGCAGGAATTCGGTGATCTGCCAGACCACCGGCGCGGCAATGGCGACGCGCAGCCAGGTGGTTTTGGGCCACAGGCGAGAAAGGATGCCGGCGAACAGACCGGTATAGAGCGAGAGATACGCGGCGAGCAGTACCACCAGGAAGACGTTTACCGGGCCCGGCATACCGCCAAACTGGGCGATGCTGACGTAGACCCAGTTAATCCCTGAGCCAAACAGCCCCAGTCCCCAGAAGTAGCCGATAGCGGCAGCCTGTACCGGACGACGATTCAGGGTCAAACCCTGAAGCCCCATCAGGGAGAGAATGGCCGCAGGCCAGATGTCGTAAGGAGAAAAAGCCAGCGTACCGCTGGCTCCGAGTAACAGCGCCAGCAGCAAACGGACGCGCTGGCGTTCAAGCAATGGGGCAAATGCCATTTACATTAATCTTCCAGTTTTGGCACCGGTGAGTCGTCCGGCGTTCTGACGTGAACCTGTATAATACGTCGGCTGTCGGCCATGGCTACTTTGAACTGGTAACCGTCGATGTCAACGGTCTCTCCGCGCGCCGGGAGGTGGCCAAAGGCCTGCATCACCAGCCCGCCAATGGTATCGACCTCTTCATCGCTGAAGTGGGTCCCGAAGGCGTCGTTGAAGTCCTCAATGGAGGCCAGCGCCCGCACGGTCCAGGTGTGGCGGCTGAGCTGACGGAAGTCGATATCCTCTTCTTCGTCATACTCATCTTCGATTTCGCCCACGATCAGCTCAAGGATATCCTCGATCGTGACCAGACCGGAGACGCCACCAAATTCATCAATAACAATCGCCATGTGGTAACGCTGAGAGCGAAACTCTTTCAGCATCCGATCCACACGTTTACTTTCCGGCACAACCACGGCCTGGCGTAACACTTTTTCCATGCTGAAGGCTTCGGCATCGCTGCGCATAAACGGCAGCAGATCTTTCGCCATCAAAATCCCTTCGATGTGATCTTTGTCTTCGCTGATGACCGGGAAACGCGAGTGGGCGGATTCGATGATGACATCGAGACACTCGTCCAGGGTCTGGTTACGTTTCAGGGTGATCATCTGCGAGCGGGGAATCATGATATCGCGAACGCGCTGGTCGGCGATGTCCATAACCCCTTCGAGCATTTCGCGCGTATCTTCGTCGATAAGGTCGTTCTGCCCGGAATCACGAATCAGCTCCAGCAGTTCATCACGGTTTTTCGGTTCGCCGTGGAAAAGCTGGTTCAGAATGAGGGAGAAAAATCCCTTTTTACTGGTTGTCGTGTCGCTACTGTGTGAATTGTCGTCGCTCATGGCGTTTGTTAAGGGTTCTCTTGTTAGTTCAATGTTTACCGCCACGCGATGTCCTTTCGTGGCGGCAGGGGAGTCAGTCCGGTGACTGACTATTCTTTCTCGGCAATGTACGGATCCTCATAGCCCAGAGCAAGCATTATCTCTGTCTCGAGGGACTCCATCTCTTCCGCTTCGTCGTCTTCAATATGATCGTAGCCGAGCAGATGCAGGCTGCCGTGTACCACCATGTGCGCCCAGTGGGCTTCAAGAGGTTTCTGCTGCTCTTTAGCTTCCTGTTCAACCACCTGGCGGCAGATGATCAGATCGCCCAACAGCGGCATCTCGATGCCCGGCGGGGCTTCGAACGGGAAAGAGAGCACGTTGGTCGGCTTATCTTTCCCGCGATAGGTCAGGTTAAGCTCATGGCTTTCTGCTTCATCCACCAGGCGAATCGTGACTTCTGATTCTTCCTGAAACTGCGGGATAACGGCATCCAGCCATTTCTGAAACTGTGCCTCATCTGGCATGCCGGAATTGTCTTCACAGGCCAGCTGTAAATCGAGGATCACCTGACTCATTTCTGTTCTTGCTCCTGCGCTTCGCGCTTACGTTCTGCGGCCAGTTCGGCCTTACGCTTCTGATCTGCCTCTTCCCAGGCTTCATAAGCGTTAACGATACGCGCGACCACCGGGTGGCGTACCACGTCTTCACTGTGGAAGAAGTTAAAGCTGATTTCATCGACCTCGGCCAGCACTTCGATGGCGTGGCGCAGGCCCGATTTGGTGCTGCGCGGAAGATCGATCTGCGTGACGTCGCCGGTAATCACCGCTTTCGAGTTAAAGCCAATACGCGTCAGGAACATTTTCATCTGTTCGATGGTGGTGTTCTGGCTCTCATCGAGAATGATGAACGCATCGTTCAGCGTACGGCCGCGCATGTAGGCGAGCGGGGCCACTTCGATAACGTTACGCTCAATGAGCTTCTCGACCTTCTCAAAGCCCAGCATTTCGAACAGCGCATCGTATAAAGGACGGAGATACGGGTCGACCTTCTGGCTCAGATCGCCAGGCAGGAAGCCCAGTTTTTCACCGGCTTCAACGGCAGGGCGGGTCAGCAGGATACGCCGGATTTCCTGACGCTCCAGCGCATCGACCGCCGCGGCAACGGCCAGATAGGTTTTACCCGTACCCGCCGGCCCCACGCCGAAGGTGATGTCGTGGTCGAGAATATTGGCGATATACTGCGCCTGGTTTGGCGTACGCGGCTTGATGACGCCACGCTTGGTCTTAATGTTGATTGCCTTGCCATAATCCGGCACGCTCTCCGCGCTCTGCTCAAGCACGCGCGCCTCTTTAATGGCGAGGTGAATCTGCTCCGGTTCGATATCCTGAATTTCGCCGCGCATGGGGGAGGTGTCGACATACAGGCTACGCAGAATGTCCGCAGCGGCGTTGACGCAGATAGGGCGTCCGGTGAGTTTGAAATGATTATCGCGACGATTGATTTCGATACCCAGACGTCGCTCCAGTTGTTTGATGTTGTCATCAAACGGCCCGCACAGGCTCAGCAGGCGAGCGTTGTCTGCTGGCTCAAGGCTAATTTCACGCGTATCTATGTTCAAACTGTTCCTCTTTGATTGATTAACTGACCCGCTGCCACACGGCGCAATAAAACGGTCATTACCGAAATTATTCACGCCACAGAATAAAGGCGCAAGCGTTGCGGAAGATATTGGGGGCGATGAGAGGAAATACAAGGCCTGCCAAAGCGGCAGGCCTGAAGGATTATGGCTGGTAAATCCCAACGCCAGAATCGTTTTCTTTGCGGGTACGCGAGATCACGGATTCCGGTGACTCTGCGATACGCAGGCCCATTTCGTCTTCGGTGCGGACCACTTTCGCGCGCAGCGAGTTGGTCAGCACTTCGACAATCTCGACGTCCACAAATTTACCGATCATATCCGGGGTGCCTTCAAAGTTCACCACGCGGTTATTTTCCGTACGACCAGAGAGTTCCATAATGCTCTTGCGGGAAGTGCCTTCCACCAGAATGCGCTGTACGGTACCGAGCATGCGGCGGCTCCAGGCGTTAGCCTGCTGGTTGATGCGCTCCTGCAGAATATACAGACGCTGCTTTTTCTCTTCTTCCGGTACATCGTCAACCATATCGGCCGCCGGTGTTCCTGGACGCGCAGAGAAGATGAAGCTGTAGCTGACGTCAAAGTTCACTTCGCCGATGAGCTTCATGGTGCGCTCGAAGTCTTCTGCGGTTTCGCCAGGGAAGCCGACGATAAAGTCGGAGCTAATCTGGATATCCGGACGTGCTTCACGCAGCTTACGGATGGTGGATTTGTACTCCAGCACCGTATGGGGACGGCCCATCAGGTTCAGCACGCGGTCAGAGCCACACTGAATCGGCAGGTGCAGGAAGCTCACCAGCTCTGGCGTATCGCGATAAACGTCAATGATGTCATCGGTAAATTCCATCGGATGGCTGGTGGTAAAGCGAATGCGGTCGATGCCGTCAATCGCGGCCACCAGACGCAGCAGCTCAGCAAAGCTGCCGGTCGTGCCGTCGTAGTTCTCACCGCGCCAGGCGTTAACGTTCTGGCCCAGCAGGTTCACTTCGCGCACACCCTGCGCGGCAAGCTGCGCGATTTCAAACAGAATGTCATCTGCCGGGCGGCTGACCTCTTCACCACGGGTGTACGGCACCACGCAGTACGTGCAGTATTTGTTGCAGCCTTCCATGATGGAGACGAAGGCGGTCGGGCCATCGGCACGCGGCTCCGGCAGACGGTCAAATTTTTCGATTTCCGGGAAGCTGACGTCAACGACCGGGCTACGGTTGCCACGAACCTGATTGATCATCTCAGGCAGACGGTGCAGGGTCTGAGGGCCAAAGACAATGTCCACATACGGGGCTCTCTGGCGGATCAGCTTGCCTTCCTGCGACGCGACGCAGCCGCCCACGCCGATGATCAGGTCCGGATTTTTTCGTTTGAGAAGTTTCCAGCGGCCTAACACGTGAAAGACTTTTTCCTGCGCTTTTTCACGAATTGAACAGGTGTTCAGCAGCAGCACATCGGCTTCTTTCGCATTTTCAGTCAGCTGGTATCCGTGGGTGGTATCCAGCAGATCGGCCATCTTGGATGAATCGTATTCGTTCATCTGACAGCCCCAGGTTTTTATATGGAGTTTTTTAGTCATCGACTTGCTCAGCTCAGGATTGCAAGCCGCGTATTGTAATGCTTTGGTGGGGTTGTGACCAGTATGAAGGTTATGTGTCTCAGGACCGCAAAAATCCGGTAAACTTAAGGGATTCTCCAATAAGGAAAATTGACCATGACACTCCAACACACCGAAGTTGCCGTTGTCGGCGGCGGTATGGTCGGCGGCGCGCTGGCGCTGGGGCTGGCGCAGCAGGGATTTGAGGTAACGGTAATCGAACAGGCGGCTCCGCCAGCCTACGATCCCGCCAGCAAACCGGACGTGCGCATTTCTGCGATCAGCGCGGCATCCGTCGATCTGCTGCGCGGGCTGGGCGTCTGGGAGGCGGTGCAGGCGATGCGCGCGCACCCTTACAGCCGCCTCGAAACCTGGGAGTGGGAAAATGCCCACGTCGCGTTTGATGCCGCAGAGCTGAAGCTGCCGCGCCTGGGGTATATGGTGGAAAACAACGTGCTCCAGCGGGCGCTCTGGCAGGCGCTGGAGGCGCATCCGAAGGTGACGCTGCGCGTGCCTGCGTCGCTTAAGGCGCTGCATCCTCACGAGCGTGGCTATCTACTGACGCTCGACAATGGCGATGAGCTGACCGTGAAGCTGGTCATCGGGGCGGACGGCGCTAACTCGCAGGTCAGACAGATGGCGGGGATCGGGGTTCATGCCTGGCAGTATGAACAGTCCTGTATGCTGATTACCGCCGAGTGCGAGAATGCGCCGGGCGAAAGCACCTGGCAGCACTTTACGCCGAACGGCCCGCATGCCTTTTTACCGCTGTTTGATAATTGGGCGTCGCTGGTGTGGTACGACAAACCGGCGCGCATTCGTCAGCTGCAGGGGATGAACATGGAACAGCTGCAGCGCGAGATCCTGCTGCACTTCCCGAGCCGTCTGGGGCACGTCACGCCGGTCGCCGCCGGGGCGTTCCCACTCACGCGTCGTCATGCGTTGCAGTATGCCCGCGCAGGCTTAGCGCTGGTGGGGGATGCGGCACACACCATTCATCCGCTGGCCGGGCAGGGCGTGAACCTGGGATATCGTGACGTCGATGCATTACTGGATGTGCTGGGCAACGCCCGCGGACACGCGGAAAACTGGGCCAGCCATCAGGTGCTGAAGCGTTATCAGACGCGGCGTATGGCGGATAACTTCATCATGCAGTCGGGGATGGATATGTTCTATGCGGGGTTCAGCAATGACGTAGCGCCAGTGCGTATTCTGCGTAATATAGGCCTGATGGCTGCGGAACGTGCCGGTGGCCTGAAGCGTCAGGCCCTGAAGTACGCTCTCGGACTCTAAACTTTTTCCCTCTCCCCGTGGGAGAGGGCCGGGGTGAGGGCATCAGGCCGCACAATTCTGTACAAAAACAAACAAGCCCGCAGAGCGGGCTTGTTTGTTTTAAGTGGCTGGGGTGCAGGGATTCGAACCCCGGAATGCTGGTATCAGAAACCAGAGCCTTACCGCTTGGCGACACCCCAATTGCGTTAAACAAGCTGCTTAACGACTTTGTAAATTGGCTGGGGTACGAGGATTCGAACCTCGGAATGCCGGAATCAGAATCCGGTGCCTTACCGCTTGGCGATACCCCAACAATTTTTTCTCATTACCGAAATCGATCGATAATCTCAATTTGGTGGCTACGACGGGATTCGAACCTGTGACCCCATCATTATGAGTGATGTGCTCTAACCAACTGAGCTACGTAGCCAGTACTGCAATCTTCGATGGCTGGGGTACCTGGATTCGAACCAGGGAATGCCGGTATCAAAAACCGGTGCCTTACCGCTTGGCGATACCCCAATACCGCGGAGAACCGCAAAATCGAAGAAATATGGCTGGGGTACCTGGATTCGAACCAGGGAATGCCGGTATCAAAAACCGGTGCCTTACCGCTTGGCGATACCCCATCCGTGCAACGCTTACCCGGGAATGGTGCGGGAGGCGAGACTTGAACTCGCACACCTTGCGGCGCCAGAACCTAAATCTGGTGCGTCTACCAATTTCGCCACTCCCGCAAAAAAAGATGGTGGCTACGACGGGATTCGAACCTGTGACCCCATCATTATGAGTGATGTGCTCTAACCAACTGAGCTACGTAGCCATCTTTTTTTCGCGTTACCTTATCGGCGTTGCGGGGCGCATTATGCGTATAGACCCTTGCAGCGTCAACACCTTTTTCAACGAAAATAGCCGGAATGTGACTGTTTGGTTAGGTTGCGAACAGCGTGACCGAATATTCGGCAATTATTGGTTATTAATCGGTTTTAGCTGTGCAAAAGCGGGGCAAAAAAAATCAGGCCCCGCAGGGCCTGAGATGAAATGCGTGATTATTTGTAGGCTGACTGGTGAACGCCTACCGCACGTCCTGACGGATCGTTCATGGATTTGAACGATTCATCCCATTCAATCGCTTTGGCAGACGAGCAGGCGACGGATGGACCACCCGGCACACACTCTGCAGCGCTCGGTACCGGGAACAGTTCTTCAAAAATTTCACGGTAGAGGTACGCTTCTTTCGAGCCCGGCGTGTTGTACGGGAAGCGGAAGCTTGCGGTTTCCAGCTGTTGGTCAGAAACCTGTTTCGCCGCCACCTCTTTCAGGGTGTCGATCCAGCTGTAGCCTACGCCATCGGAGAACTGCTCTTTCTGACGCCATGCCACGCTCGCCGGCAGGTAGGATTCAAAACACTCACGCAGGATATGTTTTTCCATTTTACCGTTGCCGCACATTTTATCCTGCGGGTTGATGCGCATCGCCACGTCGAGGAATTTCTTATCCAGGAACGGTACACGCGCTTCGACACCCCATGCCGACATCGCTTTGTTGGCACGCGCGCAGTCAAACATATGCAGCGCCTGGAGTTTACGCACGGTCTCTTCGTGCAGCTCTTTGGCATTTGGCGCTTTGTGGAAGTACAGGTAGCCGCCAAACACTTCGTCAGAACCTTCACCGGAGAGCACCATTTTGATGCCCATCGCCTTGATCTTACGCGACATCAGGTACATCGGCGTGGAGGCGCGAATTGTCGTTACGTCATAGGTTTCAATGTGATAGATCACATCGCGGATCGCATCCAGGCCTTCCTGCACGGTGAAGTGAATTTCATGGTGCACGGTGCCGAGGTGGTTTGCCACTTCCTGCGCGGCTTTCAGATCCGGCGCGCCTTCCAGGCCCACGGCAAAGGAGTGCAGCTGTGGCCACCAGGCTTCTGAGCGCTCCTGATCTTCCACGCGACGAGCCGCAAATTTCTTGGTGATGGCAGAGATCACGGAGGAGTCCAGACCGCCGGAGAGCAGCACGCCGTAAGGTACGTCTGACATCAGGTGGCTTTTCACGGAATCTTCCAGCGCCTGACGCAGCTCGGCTTTGTCCGTCACGTTGTCTTTTACCGCGTCGTAGTCGAACCAGTCGCGCTGGTAGTACGGACGGATCTCGCCGTCTTTACTCCACAGGTAACTGCCTGCCGGGAACTCTTTGATGGTGCGGCAGACCGGCACCAGGGCTTTCATTTCAGACGCAACGTAGAAGTTGCCGTGTTCATCGTGGCCCATGTACAGCGGGATAATACCGATGTGGTCGCGGCCAATCAGGTAGGCGTCTTTTTCGCTGTCGTACAGGGCGAAGGCAAACATACCCTGCAGGTCGTCCAGAAACTCGGGACCTTTCTCCTGATACAGCGCCAGGATCACTTCACAGTCGGACCCGGTCTGGAACGCGTAGCGGTCGCCGTACTCGGCGCGCAGCGCCTGGTGGTTATAGATCTCACCGTTGACAGCCAGCGCGTGCGTTTTTTTCTCGTTATACAGCGGCTGTGCACCGGCGTTGACGTCAACAATAGACAGACGTTCGTGAGCCAGAATTGCTTTGTCACTGGCGTAAACGCCGGACCAGTCCGGGCCGCGATGGCGCATCAGGCGGGACAGTTCGAGTGCCTTTTTACGCAGTTCGCCCGCGTCAGTTTTAATATCCAGTACGCCAAAAATTGAACACATAACCTTCTCCGTTAACCCTGTTGCTTTGTAATGTTGCTTGCTTATGAAAATGCCGCAAAGGGGCAGGGCGCGCAAGCGTTTTACGGGTGAAAACGGAAATAGTGCAATGGTGATTGCGGATCGGTGAAAAAAGCGTATGTCATGAGCGCTTTTGTTGACGAATGTTCAATGAAAGTGCTTTTTTGTTAGATAGGATTCTGTTTTGCAGGCGCGAAAATAAAAAACCACGCCCTGAGGCGTGGTTTGGTATCAGATGATGTCAATTTCATCGACGGACGGGTAAATCCAGCTTGGACGGAACGGCATTGAGTCAATGTCATCAAGCTGAGAGACCCCAGAGAGCACCAGAATCGTCTCCAGACCGGCCTGGAAACCGGCCAGAATATCGGTGCGCAGGTTGTCGCCGACAATCACGGTCTCTTCAGAGTGGGCCTGCATCTTGTTGAGCGCGGCGCGAATGATCCACGGGCTGGGCTTGCCGACATAGAACGGCTTGCGCCCGGAGATCTTCTCGATACCGGCACACAGCGCGCCGCAGGCCGGATAAAAACCGCGACCGTGGGTATCCGGGTTGGTCGCAATAAAGCGCGCGCCGTTAGCCACAAAGAAGGATGCCTTATGCATCATCTCCCAGTTGTAGGAACGCGTTTCACCCACAATCACAAAGTCCGGGTTGACGTCGGTGATGGTAAAGCCCGCTTTATACAGCTCATGGATCAGCGCGCCTTCACCGACCACATAGGCTTTTTTTCCTTCCTGACGCTTCAGAAAATCCGCCGTGGCCATCGCCGAGGTATAAAACACGCTGTCCGGGACGTCTACCCCCGCCGTGGCAAAGCGGTTTGCCAGATCCTGACCGGTCTGAGAAGGGTAGTTCGTGAGAAGAACCAGAGGCATTCCTTTGTCGATGATGCGGTGAAGAAACTCCGCAGCACCCGGCACGGCAACGTTGTCGTGCATCAGCACGCCGTCGATATCACAAATTACATTCTTAATGGTCATGGACAGTCCGACATCAAAAAAAGAAGGCGTTACTATAAGGTCCGATCAACTTTCCAGCAAATGCTGCAGCAGAATTCCGTTGAGCATGGCGCGTTTAACCAGCGCGAACGCCCCAATCGCCGAACGATGGTCAAGCTTTGAACGAACCACCGGAAGATTCTGGCGGAATGCTTTCAGCGCCTGGGTGTTAATACAGCCTTCAATCGCGGGGAGCAGCACCTTTTCCGCTTCCACAATTTCACCGGCGATCACCACTTTTTGTGGGTTAAACAGGTTAATGGCGATGGCGATGGTTTTCCCCAGATGGCGACCCACCTGCTCGATCACTTCACAGGCCAGCGCGTCGCCTTTATTAGCAGCTTTGCAGATGGTGCCTATCTTGCAGTCATCCAGCGTCACGCGGCTTTGGTAACCCTGTTCAAGCAGATGGCGAACGCGCTGCTCGATGGCGGTGTTGGCGGCAATGGTTTCAAGGCAGCCAAAGTTGCCGCAGTGGCAGCGCTCCCCGAGCGGTTCAACCTGAATGTGGCCGATCTCACCGACGTTACCGTTGCGACCGATAAAAATTCGGCCGTTAGAGATAATGCCTGCGCCCGTACCGCGGTGAACGCGCACCAGAATAGAGTCTTCACAGTCCTGGCTCGCACCAAAGTAGTGCTCTGCCAGCGCCAGAGAGCGAATGTCATGGCCCACAAAGCAGGTCACTTTAAAGCGCTTTTCCAGCGCGTCGACCAGCCCCCAGTTTTCAACCTGAATGTGCGGCATATAGCGGATCACGCCGCTTTCCGGGTCGACCAGACCGGGCAGAATCACCGAGATGGCGATGAGTTCGCGGATCTTGCGCTGACAGCTTTCAATAAACTGCGCGATGGTATTCAGCAGCGCATGCTCCAGCGTCTCCTGGGTGCGTTCCGGAAGGGGATAGTGCTCTTCCGCAATGGCTTTACTGCTCAGATCGTACAGCGTGAGCGTGGTGTCATGACGGCCCAGACGGACGCCAATTGCCTGAAAATTGCGGGTTTCGGTAATAATGGAGATAGCGCGGCGGCCCCCGGTGGAGGCCTGCTGATCGACTTCTTTGATCAAACCGCGCTCAATGAGCTGGCGGGTAATTTTTGTCACGCTGGCGGGAGCAAGCTGGCTTTGTTCGGCTATCTGAATACGTGAGATTGGCCCGTGTTGGTCAATCAGGCGATATACCGCCGCGCTGTTAAGCTGTTTAACGAGATCGACATTACCGATTTGAGCTTGTCCGCCAGGTGTCATACTTTTACTTACTCAGTGACGACCTCGTTACCATTAACGATGGTCTTAATAATTTTATAATCGTGTGTGAATGCCGTCAGGTTTGCAACCATACCTGGTGCAATTCCGCCAAGCTGTTTATCCACGCCGATAGCGCGCGCAGGATAAAGGGTGGCCATGCGCAGGACTTCATCAAGCGCAATTCCGCAATGCTCAACCAGGTTACGCACCCCTTCAATCATGGTCAAAGAGGAACCGCTCAGCGTACCGTTTTCATCCACACACAGTCCATTGCGGTAGTATATTGTTTTACCGGCAAAAATGAACTGCTCAATATTTGCACCTGCCGGTGCGGTAGCGTCCGTTACCAGGCAGAGCTTGTCACCTTTCAGCCGCTTGGCGTTGCGAATGTTGGTGTAATCAACGTGTAAGCCGTCCGCGATAATGCCGCAGTAAACGTCTGGCTCATCCAGAATCGCGCCAACCAGACCCGGTTCACGACCTGTGATGTATGGCATGGCGTTATAAAGGTGCGTCGCAAAGGTAATGCCCGCGCGGAAACCGGCTTTCGCTTCTTTCAGCGTGGCATTTGAGTGGCCCGCTGAAACCACAATTCCGGCGGCGGCCAGCTTGCTGATGACGTCCGTGCCGGTCATTTCCGGTGCCAGCGTCACCTTGGTGATCACATCGGCGTTGGCACACATGTAGTCAACCAGCTCCGCATCAGGTTTACGCACGTAGTCCGGGTTATGCGTTCCTTTCTTGACCATGTTCAGCCATGGCCCTTCCAGGTGCAGACCGAGCGCCTGATTCGGATGTTTGGCCAGGTATTCGCGCATCACGCGGATACCCTGCTTCATCAGGTCATCACTGCTGGTGATGAGCGTCGGCAGATAGCTGGTGCAGCCCGATTTCTCGTTGGCTTTCTGCATGATCTCCAGCGTTTCGACCGTTACCGCATCGGCGGTATCATTGAATTGGACACCGCCGCAGCCGTTGAGCTGTACGTCGATGAAACCGGGGGAGATTACTGCTCCATTGAGTGAGCGCTGTTCAATCTCCGGCGGCAGTTCTGCCAGCGGGCAAACACGTTCAATCAGGCCATTCGCGATAACAATCGCGTGGTCATCCAGAATTTCATGGCCGGTATAAATCCGACCGTGGGTTAAAGCGTACATAACGACCCCCGGTTAAAAAAAGCGGCCGCCTCTTGATAAAGAGGCGGTTATTCAATTACAGACCTTTGATGTTCTCGGCTTCTAACTCGTTGAAGTATTTCAGCGTTTTAACCTTCAGCTCCATCGTGGACGGTTCGTCGCAGACAATGACTGATTTAGGATGCAGCTGCAGACAGCTGATGGTCCACATATGGTTAACGTTGCCTTCAACAGCAGCCTGGAGCGCCTGCGCTTTCACGCCGCCCAGCACCAGAATCATCACTTCTTCAGCATCCAGCAGGGTGCCTACGCCTACGGTCAGGGCGTATTTTGGAACCTGGTTAACGTCACCGTCAAAGAAGCGGGAGTTCGCCACGCGCGTGTCATGGGTCAGCGTTTTAATACGGGTACGGGAAGCCAGAGAGGACGCCGGTTCGTTAAACGCGATATGACCATCATTACCTACACCACCCATGAACAGGTGGATTTTACCGTAGGAACGGATTTTTTCTTCATACTGACGGCATTCTGCGTCAATATCCGGCGCGTTTCCATTCAGCAGGTTAATATTTTCAGCTGGGATATCAACGTGATCAAAGAAATTGCGGTGCATAAAGCTATGGTAGCTTTCCGGGTGGTCTTTCGGTAAGCCAACATATTCATCCATATTGAAGGTCACAACATGTTTGAAGCTAACCTGGCCTGCTTTATGCATCTCAACCAGCGCCTTGTAAGCGGTCAGCGGTGTGCCGCCGGTTGGAAGGCCCAGAACGAAAGGACGATCGGCGGTCGGTTTGAACGCGTTAATGCGGTTTACGATATGGCGAGCGGCCCATTTACCAACTTGTTCTGCAGTTGCCAGGGGAATCAGTCTCATTGTTCACCTCAAAGTTTAAGTAGAAGAGTGGGCGGATGGCTTCGGAACCTGATACTAAAGCGTAACCTGGAAACTTTCAGGCCGGATCAATCCGTCTTGATTTTTTGAATGATAAAATAAGTTTTCACTGTTAGCCAGTGTAAGGGAGGTCTGAATACGATATTTGGTGACAAAAATCACAAAAAATAGGTGTTTAATTTGCGATACGAATTAATTTTTCACACACTCAGACTGCCAGTGAATTATCAACGGTATCTATCGTTCGTGACACAATAAAAACATAGTTTATGCGCGAGCCTGAAAAAGGGTCTCGTAGGGGGAATAGGATGAATATTTTAGGTTTTTTCCAGCGCCTCGGTAGGGCTTTGCAGCTCCCTATCGCCGTGCTACCGGTTGCAGCGCTGCTGCTGCGATTCGGGCAACCCGATCTTCTTAACGTACCGTTTATTGCTCAGGCTGGCGGTGCCATTTTTGACAACCTGGCGCTGATTTTCGCCATCGGTGTTGCCTCTAGCTGGTCAAAAGACAGCGCTGGTGCCGCAGCGCTGGCAGGGGCAGTCGGTTATTTCATCCTGACGAAAGCGATGGTAACCATTAACCCAGAAATCAACATGGGCGTGCTGGCAGGTATCATTACCGGTCTGGTCGGTGGTGCTGTGTACAACCGTTGGGCAAACATTAAGCTGCCAGACTTCCTGAGTTTCTTTGGCGGCAAACGTTTCGTGCCGATCGCAACAGGTTTCTTCTGTCTGGTTCTGGCCGCTATCTTTGGCTACGTCTGGCCACCGGTACAGCATGCGATCCATGCGGGTGGTGAGTGGATTGTTTCAGCGGGTGCACTTGGCTCAGGTATCTTTGGTTTTATCAACCGTCTGCTGATCCCAACCGGTCTGCATCAGGTGCTGAACACTATCGCATGGTTCCAGATTGGTGAGTTCACCAATGCTGCGGGCACCGTATTCCACGGCGACATCAACCGCTTCTACGCGGGTGACGGCACCGCAGGCATGTTCATGTCTGGCTTCTTCCCAATCATGATGTTTGGTCTGCCGGGCGCTGCGCTGGCAATGTACCTGGCTGCGCCAAAAGCGCGTCGCCCAATGGTTGGCGGCATGCTGCTGTCCGTTGCGATTACCGCGTTCCTGACCGGTGTAACAGAGCCGCTGGAATTCCTGTTCATGTTCCTGGCGCCGGTGCTGTACCTCATGCATGCGGTCCTGACCGGTATCAGCCTGTTTGTGGCGACCCTGCTGGGTATCCATGCTGGCTTCTCCTTCTCTGCAGGCGCGATCGACTACGTGTTGATGTACAACCTGCCGGCGGCAAGCAAGAACGTCTGGATGCTGGTGGTAATGGGTCTGGTCTTCTTCGTCATCTACTTCGTGCTGTTCACTGCGGTTATTCGTATGTTTAACCTCAAAACGCCGGGCCGCGAAGACACCAAAGACGAAGTGGTCACCAGCGAAGCCAACAGCAACACCGAAGAGGGTCTGACCCAGCTGGCGACCAGCTATATCGCTGCCGTCGGGGGGACTGACAACCTGAAAGCCATTGATGCCTGTATCACCCGTCTGCGTCTGACGGTGGGTGACTCTGCGCGCGTCAGCGACGCAATGTGTAAACGCCTTGGCGCATCGGGCGTGGTTAAACTGAACAAACAAACTATCCAGGTTATCGTGGGTGCCAAAGCGGAATCCATCGGTGACGAAATGAAGAAAGTGGTTGCCCGCGGTCCGGTCGCGGCAGCATCAACCGACAGCGCGCCTGCGTCGACGGCTGCGCCAGTTGCGAAGCCGCAGGCCGTGCCTAACGCCGTGATGGTGGCCGCGCTGGTCTCTCCGGTAACGGGTGATGTCGTTGACCTTGAGCAGGTACCTGATGAAGCGTTCGCCAGCAAAGCGGTCGGTGACGGTGTGGCGGTGAAACCAACGGATAAAACCGTGGTGTCTCCTGCTGCCGGTACCATCGTGAAAATCTTCAACACCAACCACGCGTTCTGCCTCGAAACCGAAAAGGGCGCGGAGATCGTTGTCCACATGGGTATCGATACCGTTGCGCTGAATGGTCAGGGCTTTACTCGCCTGGTGGAAGAGGGCGCTGAAGTGGTGGCCGGGCAGCCGATTCTGGAAATGGATCTGGACTTCCTGAATGCCAACGCGCGTTCCATGATTAGCCCGGTGGTTTGCAGCAACATTGACGACTTCAGCGGTCTGGTCATCCAGGCGAAAGGTCAGGTTGTTGCGGGTCAAACCCCGCTGTATGAGATTAAAGGCAAGTAATCGCTCCTGAGTAGAGTCATGCCTTAAGCGGCGGGGGATATCCTCCGCCGCTTTTTTTTGCAGCAAATGCCCCCATTATTTTCATCTGATACGTATTTTCCGTAACTAAGGGTTGTCACTACGTCCGGCTTATAAGATCATATGCCGTTATACGTTGTTTACGCTTTGAGGAATCCACGATGAGTGAGGCAGAAGCCCGCCCGAGTAACTTTATTCGTCAGATCATCGATGAAGATCTGGCCAGTGGTAAGCACACCACAATTCATACCCGTTTCCCGCCGGAGCCGAATGGCTACCTGCATATCGGGCATGCGAAGTCCATCTGCCTGAACTTTGGCATTGCGCAAGACTACCAGGGACAGTGCAACCTGCGTTTCGATGACACCAACCCAGTAAAAGAAGACATCGAATACGTTGAGTCCATCAAAAATGACGTGCAATGGCTGGGCTTCAACTGGTCTGGCGATATCTGCTACTCCTCTGACTATTTTGATCAGCTGTATGCCTACGCGGTAGAGCTCATCAACAAAGGTCTGGCGTATGTAGACGAACTGTCTGCAGATGAGATCCGTGAGTACCGCGGTACGCTGACCGCACCGGGTAAAAACAGCCCGTTCCGCGATCGCAGCGTGGAAGAGAACCTGGCGCTGTTTGAAAAAATGCGTGCCGGTGGCTTCGAAGAGGGCAAAGCGTGCCTGCGTGCCAAAATCGATATGGCGTCTCCGTTCATCGTGATGCGCGATCCGGTGCTGTACCGCATCAAGTTCGCAGAACACCACCAGACCGGCAACAAGTGGTGCATCTACCCGATGTACGACTTCACCCACTGCATCAGCGATGCGCTGGAAGGCATCACCCACTCGCTGTGTACGCTGGAGTTCCAGGACAACCGTCGTCTGTACGACTGGGTGCTGGATAACATCACCATTCCAGTGCATCCGCGTCAGTACGAGTTCTCTCGTCTGAATCTGGAATACACCGTGATGTCCAAGCGTAAGCTGAACCTGCTGGTCACCGACAAGCACGTTGAGGGCTGGGACGACCCGCGTATGCCAACCATCTCGGGTCTGCGCCGCCGTGGCTACACCGCGGCGTCAATCCGTGAGTTCTGCAAGCGTATCGGCGTGACCAAGCAGGACAACACCATTGAGATGGCGTCTCTGGAATCCTGCATTCGTGAAGACCTCAATGAAAATGCCCCGCGCGCGATGGCCGTTATCGACCCGGTGAAGCTGGTTATCGAAAACTATCCGCAGGGCGAGAGCGAGCTGGTCTCCATGCCTAACCATCCGAACAAACCGGAAATGGGAAGCCGCGACGTGCCGTTCAGCGGCGAGATCTGGATTGACCGCGCTGACTTCCGTGAAGAAGCCAACAAGCAGTACAAGCGTCTGGTGCTGGGTAAAGAAGTGCGTCTGCGTAATGCTTACGTCATCAAAGCCGAGCGCGTTGAAAAAGATGCGGAAGGGAATATCACCACCATCTTCTGTTCTTATGACGCTGAGACGCTGAGTAAAGATCCGGCGGATGGCCGCAAGGTGAAAGGCGTTATCCACTGGGTGAGCGCATCCCACGCGCTGCCGGTGGAGATTCGTCTGTACGATCGCCTGTTCAGCGTGCCTAACCCAGGTGCGGCGGAAGACTTCCTGGCGACCATTAACCCGGAATCTTTGGTGATCAAGCAGGGTTATGCGGAGCCTTCTCTGAAAGCGGCTGAAGCAGGCAAAGCGTTCCAGTTCGAACGTGAAGGTTACTTCTGCCTGGACAGCCGTCACAGCACGGCGGAAAAACCGGTATTTAACCGTACCGTGGGTCTGCGTGATACCTGGACGAAGATCGGCGAATAATATTGCTGCTCTGGTCAATGAGAAACAAACGCCGCATTATGCGGCGTTTTTTTATTTAACGATCAGAGTATTAAGCCAGGGGTTAAAGTGGCGTCATGAAAATAACAGGTCAATGAGGTGCTACTTATTTTTTAAAAAAAAGTTTGTGTCATTACGAAAATCAAAAAGGTTATAAAAAAGGAAACCGATCCCACGCCTGGACACTGAAATAGCTGAGAATTTCCCGTCATTCCTCGCCTTCCTGTAAATGTTACAAAGCACTACCAATTATGTGCACTTCGTCATAATCCTGACTTTTGCCCGCTGAAAAGCATTGATAATTCGCGTCGCGAAAAATAACCTAAAGACGGTAGTTAATTCGAGGGTATTTAACACTACCCCTGACCATTTGGTCTTTTTTATTTACGCCGTTTCAGGCGTTTTAATTCGTCAAAGAGGAATAATCTATGCGTACGTTCAGTGGCAAACGTAGTGCGCTGGCGCTGGCTATTGCCGGTGTGACAGCAATGTCGGGCCTGGTGATTGCGCCAGAGGCAAAAGCAGCGGGTTTCATCGAAGATTCCACCCTCACGGGCGGTATTTATTACTGGCAGCGTGAGCGTGACCGTAAAGACGTCACTGAAGATAAATACAAAACCAACCTCTCGCACTCCACCTGGAACGCCAACCTGGACTTCCAGTCAGGCTACGCCGCGGATTTGTTCGGTCTGGATATCGCCGCGTTCACCGCGATCGAAATGGCGGAAAACGGCGACAGCGGCCACCCGAACGAAATCGCCTTCTCCTCCAGCAACAAAGCCTATGATGAAGACTGGTCCGGGGATAAGAGCGGTATCAGCCTCTACAAAGCCGCAGCGAAATTTAAATACGGCCCGGTCTGGGCGCGTGGGGGCTATATTCAGCCAACCGGCCAGACGCTGTTAGCCCCACACTGGAGCTTTATGCCGGGTACCTATCAGGGTGCAGAAGCCGGGGCTAACTTTGACTACGGTGACGCAGGTGCGCTGAGCTTCTCCTATATGTGGACCAACGAGTACAAAGCACCGTGGCACATTGAAATGGACAAGTTCTACCAGAACGATAAGAAAACCAAAGTCGATTACCTCCACTCGCTGGGTGCGAAATACGACTTCAAAAACGATCTGGTTCTCGAAGCGGCATTCGGCCAGGCGCAAGGGTATATCGATCAATACTTTGCCAAGGCCAGCTATAAGTTTGATATTGCGGGTAGCCCGCTGAGTACCAGCTACCAGTTCTACGGTACGCGCGACAAAGTCAGTAACGGTGGCGTCAATGATATCTACGACGGCACCGCGTGGCTGCAGGCGTTAACCTTCGGCTACAAGGTCGGTCAGGTTGATTTACGTCTGGAAGGCACATGGGTGAAAGCGGAAGGGCAGCAGGGCTACTTCCTGCAGCGTATGACCCCGACCTATGCTTCCTCCAACGGTCGTCTTGATATCTGGTGGGATAACCGCTCCGACTTCAACGCCGACGGTGAGAAAGCAGTCTTCTTCGGCGCGATGTATGACCTGAAAAACTGGAATCTGCCGGGCTGGGCCGTGGGCGCTTCTTACGCTTACGCCTGGGATGCAAAACCTGCCGACATGGCAACACCGGATGCTTACTACGATCCAAACTATCGCCTGAAAGAGTCTTCCTACAGCCTGGATGCTATCTACACCCTGCAGGATGGCCGCGCGAAAGGCACGATGTTCAAACTGCACTTCACCCAGTACGACAACCACTCCGATATCCCGAGCTACGCGGGCGGTTACGGCAACATCTTCCAGGATGAACGTGACGTGAAATTCATGGTTATCGCACCGTTCACCATCTTCTGATGAATCGTCCGGCGGGTTAGATCCCGCCGGACCGGAGACTGCAAATGATGAAAAAAATCGTAATCGTCGCGCTGTTGGCATCGGCGCTGGTGGCGTGTGCCCAGACTCAGGCACCGAAAGAGGACTCCCGCCTCAAGGAGGCCTACAGCGCCTGTATTAATACAGCGGAAGGTTCGCCGGAGAAAATTGAAGCCTGCCAGAGCGTGCTGAACGTGCTGAAGAAAGAGAAAGCGCACGAGCAGTTCGCGACGCAGGAGAATGTCCGCGTGATGGATTACCAGGCCTGTATCCAGGCACGTAAAACCGGTAACGATCAGGAAGTGGCGAAGCGTTGCGATAAGATCTGGAACGAGATACGCAATAACAATAAATAAGTTGCTTTATGCCCGGTGGCACAGTGCCACCGGGCTTTTTTCTGGCAAAAAAAAGCCAACCTTACGGCTGGCTCAGAGTATGAACACTCACTTATTTTGCGTCATGCGCATGTTCATTTTCGCGGCAATCGCCTTCAGCGCAGTGACCATAAAGGTAAAGGCTGTGGTTGGTCAGACGGATGCCGTGACGCGCGGCGATTTCACGCTGGCGCGCTTCGATAGAGTCATCGCTAAATTCAATGACCTTGCCACAGTCGAGGCAGATCAGGTGATCGTGGTGCTGCTGCTGGGTCAGTTCGAAGACAGATTTACCACCTTCGAAATTATGACGGGTGACAATGCCCGCGTCATCAAACTGGTTCAGCACGCGATAGACGGTAGCCAGCCCAATCTCTTCACCCATGTCGATAAGACGTTTATAAAGGTCTTCCGCACTGACATGGTGATTGTCTGGACCCTGAAGCACTTCGAGGATTTTTAACCGAGGAAGCGTAACTTTCAGGCCAGCCTTCTTTAATGCGGTATTGTTGTCAGTCATGCGGAATCTGTCCTGTTGCTAAACGATTCACTTCTGTAGGAAGTGACAGAAAATGCACCCGGGATAATGCGTCTCATTATAGAACTGCCATGGCTAAATGAAAACTGCAAGTCTCAGGCAAAATATGCTTATAAAAATGGGGTATCACCAACAAACTTGCTCGGTGGAAAACCACATTTTATCAGGGAGACATTGTACAGGTCTGGGCGAAAAAGTTAAAAGATTGTAGCAATTAATTTAATCGGTTTGACCTGGTGCGCGGGCGCAACCGCCGTTGCGCCGCGATAAAAATCAGGCGTTGAGAATATCGTCCAGGTGCAGTTCTTCACGGATCTGCTTAACCCATTTCTCGACGCGCTCTGCAGTCAGTTCTGGCTGACGGTCTTCGTCGATGGCCAGACCCACGAAATGATCGTCATCGGCCAGGCCTTTGGACGCTTCGAAGTGGTAACCGGCGGTTGGCCAGTGGCCGACGATTACAGCGCCATTCGGCTCAATGATGTCGCGGATGGTACCCAGCGCGTCACAGAAGTACTCGGCGTAGTCTTCCTGGTCGCCACAGCCAAACAGGGCAACCAGCTTACCGTTGAAGTCCACTTCTTCCAGCGTCGGGAAGAAATCATCCCAGTCGCACTGGGCTTCGCCGTAGTACCAGGTCGGAATACCCAGCAGCAGAATGTCATAGCCTTCGAGATCTTCTTTGCTGCTCTTGGCGATGTCATGCACATCAGCAACGTCTTTACCGAGCTGTTTTTGAATGTTTTTCGCGATATTTTCGGTATTGCCGGTATCACTGCCAAAGAAAATGCCGATGATTGCCATGAGTAAAATAACCTCTTGAAACTTAATAGTATGGTGGCGCAATTCGGCCACGGATAAGGGCAATAATAGCAGAACTGGCAACCCTGCGGAAACCGCTATCGCGCAGGACTGCACTCTGTGCTACATGAAAAGGGTAATTAAGGGAATTTTCAGACTTATGCCTGGCTGCGCAGCATCTCAAGCTGGGCGATCAACATCTCTTCAATGAGCTCGCTGCGGCTAATATTTCGCGCGTCGGCCAGCTCGTTAAGCGCATCGACCGCGTCGGCGTTGAGCTTCAGTTCGACACGCTTAAGCCCACGATTTTTATCGCGTTTAAGCTGATTGCGTTTATTGATACGCAGCTGTTCATCGCGCGAAAGCGGATTCGTCTTCGGTCGTCCCGGGCGACGCTCATTCGCGAACAGATCTAGTGTCGTACGGTCCGTTTGTTCTTTGGCCATGATTCTGAGACTTCGGGGGAAACACGCCGCCCTGCTAATGCCCGGGCGATAAGCGCGCCATCATACATCACCAAAAACGGCGCGCCAACGACTGGAAGCCCGCAGCCTTCCAGTCGCTCTCTTTTTAATCAATTTGCAGTATCAGCAAGATAGCGGCGAATGGCGCGCTGCACGGCGTCAGGTTTTTCCGCATGCACCCAGTGTCCGGCTCCGGCAATGACGTGGGCGCGAGCCTGCGGGAATTGCGCCAGTATGGCGTCGCGGTACGCGTCGGTAACGTAAGGGGAATTGCCACCGCGAATAAAGAGGGTAGGGTGTGGCCAGGCGGGTACGGTTTGCCAGCCCACAATATTGTTGTACTGGTTCCAGAGCACCGGCACGTTAAAACGCCATTGCCCGTCAACAAACGACTTCAGCAGGAACTGGACGACGCCTTCTTCATCAAGATGCTCACGCATGACGGCAGCTGCCTGCTGACGCGTCGCGACACCCGCTTCGGTGACCGCATTGATGGCGGCAAAAATTTCGTCGTGACGGCGGACGTCGTAATCCACGGGCGCAACATCAATCACCACCAGGCCGTTAATACGCTCCGGGGCCAGCGCCGTCAGGGCCATCACCGCTTTACCGCCCATTGAATGCCCGATGAGGGTCACCTTTTGCAAGTCGTTGGCATCCAGCGTATCCAGCAGATCCTGCGCCATCGCGGCGTAGGTCATCTCGTCGGAACGGCCGGAAAGACCGTGATTGCGCATATCAACCTGAAGAATATCGTGGTCGGTAACCAGCTCGCGCGCCAGCACGCCCAGGTTATCCAGGCTGCCAAAAAGCCCGTGAACCAGTACGATGGGAGAATTATTGTTCGGCGATTGTGCAGTTTGCGCTCGGGTATTCAATTTCATGGCAAAGTTCTTTTTTTACGTATGTCAGGTTAGGGTATCATGTTGACCATTCTGCCGCCCGGCTGCAAGGTTCCAGTTTAATCTGACTTTTGCCGCCAACCTGGTTTGACGCTATCCGCTGTTGGGATTTGACCTTATAATCCCAATGACTTGTATTCAGATAAGATATCGCACTGGATTAAGATGAAAACAATCGAAGTTGATGACGAACTCTATCAGTATATTGCCAGCCAGACGCGGCATATCGGGGAGAGCGCGTCCGACATTTTACGGCGCATGCTTAAAATTTCCGCCGCTTCACAGCCTGCTACCCCAGTCACCAAAGATGTCGTGTCTCAGCCAAGCGTTGTTGCACAAGCAAAACCTGCCGTGACACCGGCAAAAGATAAAGTGCGCGCGATGCGCGAGCTGCTGCTCTCCGATGAATATGCGGAGCAAAAAAAGGCGGTTAACCGCTTTATGCTGGTGCTGTCTACACTTTATTCACTGGATAACAAAGCGTTTGCTGAAGCGACCGAGTCGCTGCACGGCCGTACTCGCGTCTACTTCGCGGGCGACGAGCAGACGCTGCTGCAAAATGGCAATCAAACCAAACCCAAACATGTTCCTGGCACCCCGTACTGGGTGATCACCAATACCAATACGGGCCGCAAGTGCAGCATGATTGAACACATCATGCAGTCCATGCAGTTCCCGGCGGAATTGATTGAGAAGGTTTGCGGTACAATTTAACCCTTGCATCAGAAGGACCCGGTAATGGCAAATCACAGCCGTGCAGGCCAACCTGCACAACAAAGCGATTTGATTAACGTCGCTCAGCTGACCGCGCAGTATTACGTGCTGAAGCCGGTCGTGGGCAACGCAGAACACGCAGTGAAGTTTGGTACATCTGGTCACCGCGGCAGCGCGGCTCGCCACAGCTTTAACGAACCGCACATTCTGGCCATTGCTCAGGCCATTGCGGAAGAGCGCGCTAAAAATGGCGTTACCGGTCCTTGCTACGTGGGGAAAGATACCCATGCGCTGTCTGAACCGGCCTTTATCTCCGTGCTGGAAGTTCTGACTGCGAACGGCGTCGATGTGATTGTTCAGGAGAACAACGGCTTCACCCCAACGCCTGCGGTCTCTAACGCCATCCTGGTGCACAACAAAAAAGGTGGCGCGCTGGCTGACGGTATCGTGATCACGCCATCCCACAACCCGCCGGAAGACGGCGGCATCAAATACAACCCGCCTAACGGTGGCCCGGCAGACACCAACGTCACCAAAGTGGTGGAAGATCGTGCGAACGCCCTGCTGGCTGACGGTCTGAAAGGCGTGAAGCGCATCTCTCTGGATGCGGCCATGGCGTCCGGCCACGTAAAAGAGCAGGATCTGGTTCAGCCGTTCGTGGAAGGGCTGGCGGAGATCGTCGATATGGCGGCCATCCAGAAAGCCGGCCTGAAGCTGGGCGTGGATCCGCTGGGCGGCTCCGGTATTGAATACTGGAAACGTATTGCCGAGCACTACAAGCTGGATCTGACCATCGTGAACGATCACGTCGATCAGACCTTCCGTTTTATGCACCTGGACAAAGACGGCGCGATCCGTATGGACTGCTCCTCCGAGTGCGCGATGGCGGGCCTGCTGGCGCTGCGTGATAAATTCGATCTGGCGTTTGCGAACGACCCGGATTACGACCGTCACGGTATCGTCACTCCTGCCGGGCTGATGAACCCGAACCACTATCTGGCTGTTGCGATCAACTACCTGTTCCAGCACCGTCCGCAGTGGGGCAAAGAGGTGGCTGTCGGTAAGACGCTGGTTTCCTCCGCGATGATCGACCGCGTGGTCGAGGCGCTGGGCCGCAAGCTGGTGGAAGTACCTGTGGGCTTCAAATGGTTTGTTGACGGTCTACACGACGGCAGCTTTGGCTTCGGTGGTGAAGAGAGCGCGGGGGCCTCTTTCCTGCGCTTCGACGGCACGCCGTGGTCAACCGATAAAGACGGCATCATCATGTGCCTGCTGGCGGCGGAAATCACCGCGGTCACCGGTAAAAACCCGCAGGAACATTACAACGACCTGGCAGCACGCTTTGGTGCGCCAAGCTATAACCGTATTCAGGCCAGCGCAACGTCTGCCCAGAAAGCGGCCCTGTCCAAACTCTCTCCGGAGATGGTCAGTGCAAGCACCCTGGCGGGCGATCCGATCACCGCGCGTCTGACGGCGGCACCTGGTAACGGTGCGTCTATTGGTGGTCTGAAAGTAATGACCGAAAACGGCTGGTTCGCTGCGCGTCCATCCGGTACGGAAGATGCGTATAAAATCTATTGCGAAAGCTTCCTCGGCGCTGAGCATCGTCAGCAGATTGAGAAAGAAGCGGTAGAGATTGTCAGCGAAGTGCTGAAAAACGCGTAAGTGCGGTTTGTGTGCCGGGCGGCACTGCGTTTGCCCGGCCTATAACAACGATCGTAGGCCCGGTAAGCGCTAGCGCCACCGGGCTTTTTTTCAACTGTGCTTATTCTTCAATTCAAACCGTGGTGACACCAGACCGTACAGCGTCCAGCCCATAAAGGTCACCATCGCACCATACAGCATCGCTTCCTGGCCGGAGGAATAGAGCGCATAGAAGCTGTAGATTGCGCCAATCAGCGCCACGATATTGGCCGCACGCGCCTTGCGCGGATCCACCTTCGCAACCTTCTGAATAATCACCAGCGCCGCCATCGACAGAATATACGGAATGATGTTCGTCACCACCGCCAGGTTGACCAGCACGTTGAACTGGCTGTTCAGCGACGGGCTAATCGTCATCAGCGACAATCCGCTCTGGAAGATAACAATCGCCAGCATGCCCTGCACCGGCGCATCGGCTTTGGTGACGCGGGAGAAGATTTTTGGGAAGTAACCTTCATCAGCCGAAGATTTAAATACCTGTGCGATGGTGAACTGCCAGCCAAGCAGTGAACCGCAGCATGACATGACCATCAGACCCATAATCACTTTCCCGACTTCCGGCGTGAACATCTGCGCGAAGGCCAGCCCGAACGGCGCCGTGGAGTTGGCCAGATCCATGTTCGGAACGATGCCCGCGATGACGTTTGTCGAGACGATATAGATCACCGCTGCGCCCAGCGTACCGCCGAGGACCGCAATCGGCACGTTCTTTTCAGGGTTATCAACCACTTCTGCGTTCGCGCAGGCGGATTCCAGGCCCAGGAAGGCCCAGAGCGTCATGGCTATAGAAGAGCCGACTGCGCTGAAGAACGGCACATGGTGCGGGTTCCAGGAGTTGGCGTACAGGGTCGGGCTGAACCAGAACCAGCCGATGATGCACAGGCCGACGACTGGAATAATCACGCCCCAGACGGTGATGCTGGAGAGCTGTCCGGTGATACGCGCCCCGCCAAAGTTAGCCACGGTGCAGATCCACAGCACGCCGATGGTGGCCAGGCCAATCTGTACCGGGCTAAGCGTCGCGCCAAACAGCTCCGTACCGTAGCCCACGGCGGAGATGGCAATCGCCACGTTGGCGATCAGCAGTGACACCCCGTAGGTATAGTTGGCCATAAAGTTGCCCGACTTGCCAAAGGCATACTCGGCGTAGCCTCCCATGCCGCCTGACTTGCGGCTGAACATCCCGCACTTGGCAAACGCCCACGCCAGCGCCATCGAGCCGACGGCGGTCACCAGCCAGGAGATAATTGAAATGGTTCCTACTTCGGCAAGCTTGGTGGGCAGCATAATGATCCCTGAACCCATCATGTTCACCATGGTGAGGATGGTCAGCTGCACCACGCCCATCTTATTGGACTTACTCATAATTTCTCTCCTTTCAGCAGCGCGGGCTGAGCGGCGGGTTGTTTGATGACGTTACAGCGAACCTGTTTGCGGCCCTCGCACTCTTCGACGTACACACCCTGCAGCTCCGGCGCGAAGCCCGGCAGCAGGTTGATGCCTTCTTCCAGCGCGGCGAAGTAGCGCAGCACGGAGCCGCCCCAGACCTCCCCTGGAACCACGCACAATACCCCCGGTGGATAAGGGAGGGCGCCTTCCGCGGCGATGCGGCCTTCCGCGTCGCGCAGGGAGACCAGTTCCACTTCTCCGCGCAGATAGGCGTAGTTCGCGTCCTGCGGGTTCATCATCACGCGCGGGAAGTGAGACTTGCGGAACATCTCTTTCTGCAGCTGTTTGACATTGTGACGGGCGTACAGGTCATGCATCTCCTGGCAGATCTGGCGCAGGGTGTAATCCGCGTAACGTTCCGGATGTTGTCTGCAGATGGAAGGCAGTACCTCTTTTAATGGAGCATCGCTCTCGAGCAGTTTTTCGAAACGCACCAGCTGCGCCACCAGCTGCTGCAGCTTGCCCATATCTTCCGCAGGCGTGAGCAGGAACAGGATCGAGTTGAGATCGCATTTCTCCGGCACGATGCCGTTTTCACGCAGGAAGTTGGCGAGGATGGTGGCAGGCACGCCGAAGCCGTCATACTCCCCGGTGCGGGCGTTAATGCCCGGCGTGGTCAGCAGGAGCTTGCACGGGTCGATAAAATACTGATGCTCGGCGTAGCCTTCAAAAGCGTGCCAGTTTTCACCCGGTACGAAATGGAAGAAGCGCAGATCGGTCGCAATCTCCGCCGTGTCCCAGCTTTCCCACGGACGGCCATCCACCGTCTTCGGCACGAACGGGCGCAGATACTGGCAGTTCTCCAGGATTAGTTTTCGCGCCTCAATACCGTTCACCACGCAGTCCATCCACATGTTGCGGCCGCTCTGGCCTTCATGCATACGGGCGTTGATGTCCAGCGCGGCAAACAGCGGATAGAACGGGCTGGTGGAGGCGTGCATCATAAAGTCATTATTCAGCCGCTTATGCGGGACATAGCGCTGCTGACCTTTGATGTGGCTGTCTTTCTTGTGAATTTGCGAGGTCTGGGAGAAGCCGGCCTGCTGTTTATGCACGGACTGGGTAACCAAAATCCCCGGGTCGTTTTCGTTCAGCTCCAGCAGCAGCGGCGAGCAGTCGGCCATCATTGGAATAAACTGCTCGTAACCCACCCAGGCCGAGTCAAACAGGATGTAATCACACAGGTGCCCAATCTTATCCACCACCTGGCGGGCGTTGTAGATGGTTCCATCGTAGGTGCCCAGCTGGATCACCGCCAGACGGAACGGACGCGCATCGCGTGCACGACCGGGTGCGACTTCTGCCACCAGCTCGCGAAGATAGCTTTCTTCAAAACAGTGGGCGTCAATGCCGCCGATAAAGCCGTACGGGTTGCGCGCGGTTTCCAGATAGACCGGCGTTGCGCCTGCCTGAAGGAGGGCACCGTGATGGTTGGATTTGTGGTTATTACGGTCGAACAGCACCAGGTCGCCCGGGGTGAGCAGGGCGTTAAGCACCACTTTGTTGGATGACGAGGTGCCGTTGAGCACGAAGTAGGTCTTATCGGCATTAAAGACCTTCGCCGCATGCTGCTGTGCGATGCACGGTGCGCCCTCGTGAATCAGCAGATCGCCCATTGCCACGTCGGCGTTGCATAGATCGGCGCGGAAAAGCGTCTCGCCAAAGAAATCAACGAACTGATTACCGGCAGGATGGCGGCGGAAGAACTGGCCGCCCTGATGCCCCGGGCAGTCAAACGCGCTGTTGCCCTGTTTTACATAGTCGACAAGGGCGCGGAAAAACGGCGGACGCAGCTGGGTTTCATACTTCAGGGCAGCCGCCTCCAGCTGGCGTCCATAAAAGTCGTTGCTGGTGTCTGAATACTCAAATACGCCATGAATGCGGGATAAATAATCTGCCGGAATGAATTCTTCTTTATGCGTCGCGACAAAAACAGGAATGCCAAATCCGGTGGCTTCTATTTCTTCCAGTATGCCATCGGTAATATCACTGACCGCCAGCACAATAGCGGCAACGTCGATATAATCCGAGGCCCGGACATCCACCAGTTCACGCTGGGTGGTAAAGCAATCAGGACAGGCGCGGCTGGCTGCGATTTTTAAACTTTTCATCTTTCTCTCTTTATTTTAGGTAATAAGCGTCCCTCGATTTCTTGCAAAAAAGAAATCGATAATCTTCCGGAAAAAAAGCAAAGGGTGGCTGCTGATTAAAATCAGTACATTGCTTTTTTGATGATTGAAATTCAGTCCGCCCGGTGCGGATGGGTCTGAATCAAAATGAATGAGCGCACGTGTTCACAGGCAATGGCCTGTAAAATAAGATGTTTCAGGATAACCTGTAAGCGAGTGCGCCAGAAGTCGAAGGACTACCGGGCATTAAAGAGATGAAAGTCAAAGCAGTTTCGGTGGGCAAACATCATGATATGTGTTGTCCGCCTTATATGGGGCATTAAACGATTGTTGTTTTCCATGATTTATTTTCCTTTCAGTAATTGAAAGCACGGTCATTTTATCCAGGAAAACGCGATTAACTGTGAAGGAGATCACCGTTAACCGATCATTTTAGAAATAAATAGTCGTTTTTGATGAATATCGCAGATCAAAATTCTGATTTGTTGATATCGGGTTAACAGGATGTATTGCAAATGTTTTAAATGGGCATAAATAACCCAAAAAATATCGAGTGGATTATTTATGAAATATTTTCTGAGAGGTTTTTATTTTATTTAAAAATAAACTGAATAGTTATTCAGAGCATAAACCGATAACCGATACCGGTTTCAGTTAATAAATGGCGAGGGCGAGCGGGGTCGACTTCGAGTTTCTGACGAAGGTGCCCCATATATATGCGTAAATAGTGACTATGTTCCACGGCGTTGGGCCCCCACACCTGACTTAACAGCTGGCGCTGGGTGAGAACCTTGCCGTGATTGTTGAGCAGCACGGCGAGCAGGCGAAATTCGATGGGCGTGAGGTGAATTTCCTCTTCGCCGCGCACAATGCGCCGCGCGGCCAGGTCAACCCGGATATCCCCAAACGTGTAGGTTGGATCGGCAGGCGTGGTGGCGCTGTGGCGACGCAGCGCCACGCGCAGGCGAGCCTGTAGCTCGCCGATGCCAAACGGTTTAATCAGGTAGTCATCCGCCCCGGCATCCAGCGCGGCGATTTTATCCGTCTCTTCAGTACGGGCGGAGAGCACGAGGATCGGCATCTGGCTCCACTGACGGACTTCACGAATAAAATCGATGCCGTCACCGTCCGGGAGACCCAGATCGAGGATCACCAGGTCCGGCTTGCGGGTGGCGGCTTCAATTAACCCCCGCTGAAGCGTACCTGCATCATGGACGCGCAGACCGTCTCCTTCCAGCGCAGCGCGCAGAAAACGGCTAATGGCGATCTCATCTTCAACAATCAGAACGTTGATCACAAATCCTCTGGTAATTCATTAAGTTCTGGCGGGGTTTCCAGAGGAAGTGTAACACAAAAACGCGCACCGCCTTCCGGACGATTCTCCGCGGAAATGGAGCCGCCATGCACGTCAATGATCGCCTGGCAAATGGCCAGCCCCAGTCCCACGCCCGGAATGGCCGACTCCTTATTGCCGCGCGCGAATTTCTCGAAAATAGCCAACTCCTGCCCGGCAGGAATGCCCGGGCCGGTATCCCAGACGTTAAGGCGAAGCGCGCCGTCGTCCACCGTCGCATCCACCCCAATCTGCGCGCTGGCGCCCGCATATTTGGCGGCATTTTCCAACAGGTTGATCAGCACCCGTTCAAACAGCGGACCATCAACATGAATTAAGGTCAGGGGCTCGGGCATGTTCAGCGCAATATGTCGCCCGCCCAGGCCGGGCTCGAGCATTTTCAGCGCGCTGCCCACCACCTCTTCCAGCGTGAGCCACTCTTTTTTGAGGTTAAAACCGCCCGACTGGATACGCGCCATGTCGAGCAGGTTATTCACCAGGCGCGTGGTATTCAGCACGTGCTGGCGGATCTCGCTGGCCTGAAGGGCATGCTTCGAGCCTTCCGCCGCCAGGTCCAGCGTCAGAATTTCTGACTGACCAAACAGGACGGTGAGCGGGGTACGCAGATCGTGAGACAGCGCCGCCAGCAGCGAGTTACGAATGCTTTCACGCTCGCTTGCCAGCCGGGCCTGTTCCTCGCTGGCGGTGAGGGCCAGTCGTTCCAGCGCGCTGGCAACCAGCAGCGTAAACGTCTCCAGTAAACGCTGCTGTTCGGGGATCATCAGCTGGCGCAGGTTGGAAGGCTCCACGATGACCAGCCCCTGATTTTTATCGGCGCTGCGCAGGGGCAGAATTTGGTAGGGCACGCCGGGGAGGGTGTCGGTCCCTGCGCCCGCCGGTAAGCCTTTGTCAAAGCTCCAGCGCGCGATGGCTTCGTCCCAGGGCGTCATGCCTGTGGCGGAGGTCAGCGGGCGCAGCTTGCCGTGTTCGTCCGGGAGTAAAATCAGGTTGCTGGCATGAAACGTCGAGCGGATAAACTGCTCGCTGGTCTGCACGATATCCAGCGGCGTGCGGCCCACCGCCAGCGATTTCGACATCTCATAGAGATGGCGCGTGCGCTGTTCGCGATAGCGGGCGATGCGCGCCTGATAGCGCACGCCCGCCGTCAGATTGCCGATCACCAGCCCGACGGTGAGCATGACGGCAAAGGTGAGGATGTACTGCACGTCCGAGACGGCCAGCGTCCCGCGGGGGGCAATAAAGAACAGATCGAAGCTGATGACGTTGATCACCGTCGCCAGGACCGACGGCCAGCGCCCGTAGAAGAGCGCCACCACCACCACGCCTAAAAGGTAGATCATCACCAGGTTGGCGGCATCAAACGCGATCAGCCACTGGCTGGCAATCACGGTAATCAGGGCGCAGAGCACGACGGCGACGAGACAGCCGCGAAGTTGAATGCGCCATTTATCGCTGAAGGTACGGCTGTCCGGCGCGCGATTGGGTAAGGGGGTAGGTTTGTCGTCCAGCGCCACGATCACCAGATCCAGATCCGGCGCGCGACGGGCCAGCTTGTCGGCAAAGGATTCTCGGCTAAACCAGCGCCGATGCTGACGACGGCCAATGACGATTTTCCCCAGGTTATGCTCGCGCGCGTAGCGCAGAATGGCTTTATCTTCCTGCGGATCGGAAAGGGTAGCGGTTTCGGCACCCAGCTCCTGCGCCAGGCGCAGCGAGCTCAGGATCGCGCGGCGCTGGTTTTCGGGCAGCGCGTGCAGCTGCGGCGTTTCGACATACACCGCATGCCAGACGCTGCCAAATTTGGCCGCCAGGCGCGCGGCGGTGCGGACCAGTTTTTCATTGCCGCTGCCGTGGCCCACGCACAGCAGAATAGCATCCCGCGTGTGCCAGACGCGCTCCTGTCCCTGCAGATCGCGCCAGGCGCGCATCTGATCGTCCACCCGGTCGGCGGTTCGGCGCAGGGCCAGCTCGCGCAGGGCAATCAGGTTGCCTTTACGGAAGAAATGTTCGATGGCGCGCTCGGCCTGGCCGGCGATATAGACTTTGCCTTCGTGCAGGCGCTGGCGCAAATCATCGGGCGGCAGGTCGACCAGCACCACCTCATCCGCGGAATCAAAGAAGGGATCGGGCACCGTCTCGCGTACCTGAATGCCGGTCACGCCGCTGACCACGTCGTTCAGGCTTTCGAGATGCTGAACGTTAACCGTGGTGAACACATCGATACCGGCTTCAAGTAATTCTTCAACGTCCTGCCAGCGTTTGGGGTGGCGCGAGCCTGGCGCATTGCTGTGCGCCAGCTCGTCCATCAGGATAAGCGCGGGACGGCGGGCGAGGGCGGCATCGAGATCGAATTCGGTGACTAACCGACCGCGGTGGCTGATGCGGCGGGGCGGCTGGGTAGCCAGCCCCTTCAGCAGTGATGCCGTCTCTTTACGTCCGTGGGTTTCAACCACGCCGATCAGAATATCGAGCCCCTGCGCCCGAAGCCGCTGGGCTTCCGTCAGCATGGCGAAGGTTTTCCCGACGCCCGCGCAGGCGCCGAAGAAAATTTTCAGTTTGCCGCGATGGGCCTCAGCTGTTTGTTCGAGCAGCCTGTCCGGATCCGGGCGCATGGGCTCGTCGGTCATTTAGTTTTTCCTTAGCGCGTCCAGCGCCAGATTCAGCTCAACAATATTTACCACGGGCATGCCGATGAAGCTGACCAGCGGCTTTTGCGTGTGCTCTGCCACAAGCCTGCTCACCTGTTCGTCGGTCAGCTGACGGGCAGCGGCGACGCGCGGGATCTGCCATGCCACCGCTGCCGGCGTCAGGCTGTAGTCCAGCCCGCTGGCCGAGGCGGTTACCAGCTCCACGGGAACGTCACGGCTGGCCTGCGGATTCGCGGCGCGCAGGGCTGCCACGCGCTCCGCGACGGCTTTGTCCAGCTCGGGGTTGCTGCCCGCCAGGTTGCTGCCGCCGGATGCCATCGGATTATACGGGCTTTCGGCAGTGGCGGAAGGGCGTCCCTGGAAGTAGCGGGCATCCGTAAAGTTCTGACCAATCAGGCGAGAGCCGCGGTTTTCACCGTTTTGCAGTATCAGCGAGCCGTTGGCCTGATCCTTAAACCACCACTGGCCCAGCGCGGTGGTCACCAGCGGGTACAGCCCGCCGGTAATGAGAGACAGCAGTATGAACAGAAGTATAGCGGGGCGTAACATGGTCATTTGATTCACCTTTTAAACCAGGCCGAACAGGGTCAACAGCAGATCGATAACCTTGATACCGACGAAGGGCACCACCAGCCCGCCCAGGCCGTAAATCCACAGGTTACGGCGCAGCATGGCGGCCGCCGTGAGCGGCTTATAGCTCACGCCCTTCAGCGCCAGCGGGATCAGGAAGACAATAATCAGGGCGTTAAAAATCACTGCGCTCAGAATGGCCGAGGCCGGAGAGTGCAGGTGCATCACGTTCAGGGCGTTTAATTGCGGATAGGTCGCAGCAAACGCGGCCGGAATGATGGCGAAATACTTCGCCACGTCGTTGGCGATACTGAACGTGGTCAGCGAACCGCGCGTCATCAGCATCTGCTTGCCGATGTGCACCACTTCAATCAGTTTGGTCGGGTTAGAGTCGAGGTCGACCATGTTGCCCGCCTCTTTTGCGGCCTGGGTACCGGAATTCATCGCCACCGCCACGTCGGCCTGCGCGAGGGCAGGAGCATCGTTGGTCCCGTCACCGGTCATCGCCACCAGACGGCCTTCCGCCTGATACTGACGAATCAGTGCCAGCTTGGCTTCCGGTGTGGCTTCGGAAAGGAAATCATCCACGCCCGCTTCGGCGGCAATCGCCGCGGCGGTAAGACGGTTATCCCCGGTGATCATCACCGTTTTGATCCCCATTTTACGCAGCTGGGCAAAGCGCTCTTTGATGCCGCCTTTGACGATGTCCTTCAGGGCAATGACCCCGAGCACGCGCGCGCCTTCGGCCACCACCAGCGGCGTCGCCCCCTGACGGGCCACGCTTTCGACCAGGCTGTCCACTTCCGGCGGGAAGTGGCCGTTATTGGCCTCAATGTGGCGGCGGATGGCGTCAACCGAGCCTTTACGGATCATGCGATCCTGAATGTTAATGCCGCTCATGCGGGTTTGCGCCGTGAAGGGCACGAACGTGGCGTGCAGGTTCTGCACGTCGCGCTGGCGCAGGTTAAAGCGCTGCTTGGCGAGGATCACAATGCTGCGGCCTTCCGGGGTTTCATCGGCAAGGGATGAGAGCTGCGCGGCATCCGCCAGCGTTTTTTCATCCACCCCCGGGGCGGGTAAGAAATCCGACGCCTGACGGTTGCCGAGGGTAATGGTGCCGGTTTTATCCAGCAGCAAGACGTCCACGTCACCGGCGGCTTCTACCGCACGCCCGCTGGTGGCGATGACGTTGGCACCGAGCATACGGCTCATGCCGGCCACGCCGATGGCCGACAGCAGGCCGCCGATGGTGGTGGGGATCAGACAAACCAGCAGCGCCACCAGCACCGTGACGGTGACCGCGGTACCGCCATAGGCAGAGAACGGCCACAGCGTCGCGGTTGCCAGCAGGAAGACGATGGTCAGGGCCACCAGCAGGATGGTCAGGGCAATCTCGTTTGGCGTTTTACGGCGCTGTGCGCCTTCCACCATGGCGATCATCCGGTCGAGGAAGGTTTCACCCGGGTTAACGCTACACTGGATCACCAGCCAGTCGGAGAGAATGCGCGTCCCGCCCGTCACGGAGGCGAAATCGCCGCCGGACTCACGGATCACCGGCGCGGATTCGCCGGTAATAGCGCTCTCATCCACCGATGCGCCCCCTTCAATAACTTCGCCGTCGCAAGGGATGATGTCACCGGCTTCCACCAGCACCACATCGCCTTTACGCAGTTCATCTGCCGGAACGTGGTCCATCTGGGCACCGTACTTCGGTTCACGTAGCTTGCGTGCGAAGGCGGTCTTTTTCACCCCTTTCAGGCTGTTGGCCTGGGCTTTACTCCGGCCTTCCGCCAGCGCTTCCGCAAAGTTGGCGAACAGCACGGTAAACCACAGCCACAGGCTGATGGCGCCGGTAAACATCGCATTTCCCGGCATATGGCCCGTTCCCATGGCAATCGCCAGGGCGGTGGTCAGGACGCTTCCCGCCCAGACGATAAACATCACCGGGTTGTGCCACTGCACGCGCGGGCTCAGCTTTTTCACCGCATCCATGAGCGCCTGGCGAACTAATGACGGTTCGAACAGGGCCAGTTGTTTACGACTCATGACAATTTCTCCGCAAAATCAGCGTAAAGAGAGGTATTCCGCGACCGGGCCTAACGCGAGGGCGGGGATAAAGGTCAGGGCGCCGACCAGCAACACGGTGCCCGTCAGCAGGCCGATAAACAGCGCGCCGTGGGTCGGTAACGTTCCGGTGGTGGTCGGTTGGATTTTTTTGTTCACCAGCGATCCGGCAATCGCCATGACCGGCACAATGATCCCGAAGCGGCCCACGAACATGCAGAACGCCAGCAGACAGTTCCAGAATGGAGAGTTGGCGCTTAGGCCTGCAAAGGCGCTGCCGTTGTTGTTGGCGGCAGAGGAGACGGCATACAGCACTTCGCTAAAACCGTGAATGCCAGGGTTAAAGATGCCGCTGCGTCCGGCCTCGGTCATCAGCGCCAGCGCGGTGCCGAGCAGCACGAGAGCCGGGGTGACCAGAATTGCCAGCGCGGTTAACTTCATCTCGCGAACGTCGATCTTTTTACCCAGATACTCCGGGGTGCGGCCAATCATCAGACCGGCAATAAACACCGCCAGCAGCACGAACAGCAGCATGCCGTAAAGACCGGAGCCCACGCCGCCAAACACCACCTCACCAATCTGCATCAGCCACATTGGGATCATGCCGCCCAGCGCCGTAAAGGAATCATGCATGGCATTGACGGCCCCGCACGACGCTGCCGTGGTGACGACTGCATAGAGGCTGCTGGCGAGAATGCCAAAGCGGCTCTCTTTACCTTCCATGTTGATTGTGCTATCTGCACCCAGTGAGAGGAAGTGCGGATTACCCTGCCATTCGGCCCACATCACCAGCGCAACACAGACCACGAAAATAAGCGACATGGTCCAGAGCAGGGTACGCCCCTGACGGCGATCGTTGACCACGTCGCCAAAGGCAAAGCAGAGCGCGGCGGGGATCAGGAAAATCGCCAGCATCTGCACAAAATTGGTCAGGGCGGTCGGGTTTTCGAACGGGTGCGACGAGTTGGCATTGAAGAAGCCGCCACCGTTCGTTCCGAGCATTTTGATGGCTTCCTGCGACGCCACTGGCCCCATCGGCAGGAGCTGTTTTGCCCCTTCCAGCGAGGTATAAGGTGCGTAAGGCAGCAGGTTTTGCAGGCTGCCCTGCTGTATGAAGAACAGCGCGATCAGCAGCGCAATCGGCAGCAGGATCCACAGCGTAATGCGCGTCAGGTCTACCCATGCGTTACCCAGCGTGCTCACTTTCTGGCGCGCAAACGCCCGCGTTAGCGCGAAGATCACCGCAATACCGCTGGCGGCAGAGAGGAAGTTCTGCACGGTTAGCCCGACCATCTGGCTGAAGTAGCTGAGCGTGGTTTCACCGGCATAGGACTGCCAGTTGGTGTTGGTGACAAAACTGACCGCCGTGTTTAGCGCGAGATGCCAGGACAGGCCCGGTAACTGCTGCGGATTCAAAGGCAGGACACCCTGCAACATCAGCATGGCAAAAAGCGCGATGAGGCCAATGATATTCAGCAGCAGAATAGCGATCAGATAGTCACGCCAGTTCATCTCCCGATCGTCTATACCCAGTACGCGCCAGATCCCTTTTTCAACGCTTCCCGTGCCTAGCAGGGGAACGTTATTGATCAGCCGTGCCAGCCCCGAGCCCAGTGGCCTTGCCAGGACGAACAACACCACTAAGAAACTGGCAATAAGCAAAAACGCCTGAGCAGCCATCAGAATGCCTCCGCATTAATCAGGGCATAAACCAGATAACCCAATAACAGGAACACCAGCACGATGCCGGCAATAAGACCTGCACTCACAATCCACCTCCGGGTGACTTTTGTTGTTGTGCTAACGGTAGGATTTATGGCGCAAAGATTTCGCAAAAATGAGAAGGGCGGGTGTAAAAAAAGTATAAAAATGGCAAAGCCCACAATTTAACTATTGATAAGTAAATCGTTAACTTTTTTGTAACTTAATTACGGCGTGAATGTAAATTTTGGCTAAACGGACGAAAATAAGTGGTCGGATGAGTAGTAAAATTACAAACAAAGCGATATTATTTTAGCCAGGTCACAGATTTTGAATTTTCCGGATGACGTTTCCGGCCAACTATAGGGGAGAAAAATATGGATCTTTATAAAGAGTTTCCGGCTCATATCGTGTTCATGCGCCGCGCTTTCGCCGTAGTGGCTGGCGTACTGGCTCTGCCGGTGATGCTGTTCTGGAAAGATCGTGCACGTTTTTATAGCTATCTGCACCGCGTCTGGGCGAAAACCAGCGAGAAGCCGGTGTGGATGGATCAGGCCGAGAAAGCGACCTGCGATTTTTACTGATACTAAGACGACACCCAGAAAAAAACGCCGGGGGGAGCGATAGCCCCTCGTCAGGGTTTACAGGCACATAATAGCCGTCTTTCTTGCCGGGTGACGCTGCGCTTACCCGGCCTACACAGGGCAAAGAGATCAATGCATTGCATGTTTTATTGTAGGCCCTTGCAAGCGTAGCGCCGCCGGGCGAAATGCACAGCATTCACCTTGTCATTAGTCTGTAAGGCCGCCTTGGGCGGCCTTTTTTACTTCATCCCGTCTACACTTCATGGCAAAGTAGTTCAATGCATGCTTTTTCCTTTTACGGCATGCCCTTATGGACATAATGGACAATAGCCTGGAGTTTTATGCCCACCCATCTGGTTTGGTTTCGCGCGGACCTGCGCGTACATGACAACTTCGCACTCGCGGCAGCCTGCCGTTCCGATGACGCCAGCGTGCTGGCGCTGTTTATCGCTACGCCCGAACAGTGGCAGCAGCATGATATGGCCCCGCGGCAGGCGGCTTACCTCAAATCGCATCTGAACGATCTGCAACACTCACTTGCTGAAAAAGGTATCCCGCTGATCTACAAAGAGGTCAGTGACTTTGCCGCGCAGCTTAAGATGTTGCGGGAGGTATGTCAGCAGAACGGCGTCACGCATCTTTTTTATAACTACCAGTACGAGCTGAACGAACGGCTGCGGGATCGCCAACTGGAGAACATTCTGGGCGAGGTGGTTTGTGAAGGATTTGATGACAGCGTAATGCTGGCACCGGGCAGCGTCATGACCGGCGGCCATGAAATGTATAAAGTGTTCACGCCGTTTAAAAATGCTTTTGTTAAACGTCTGAAAGAGGCGCTGCCGGAGTGCGTACCCGCACCCGCAGCCAGAGGGGAAGCTATAACCACGCTGCCTGAATTAACGTTTAACTATCCCCAACAGGCATTCGATGAGCTTCTGTTCCCCGCAAACGAGAAGGCAGCAATTGCGAAGCTGCGCCAGTTTTGCAAACAGGGCGCGGGAGAGTACGACGCGCGCAGGGATTTCCCGGCGATTGAAGGGACAAGCCGCTTATCGGCAAGCCTGGCGCTGGGCGTACTCTCTCCTCGCCAGTGTTTACATCGTCTTCTGGCCGAGCAGCCGCAGGCGATGGACGGTGGGGCGGGTTCGGTGTGGCTGAACGAACTTATCTGGCGCGAATTCTATCGCCATCTGATGACGTATCATCCCGATCTCTGTAAGCATCGTCCGTTCATCCCCTGGACCGACAACGTAAAATGGCAGCACGATGAGGCACGTTTACAGGCCTGGCAAAAAGGGGAAACGGGCTATCCGATTGTTGATGCCGCCATGCGTCAGCTGAATGAAACCGGGTGGATGCACAACCGCCTGCGAATGATTACCGCCAGCTTTCTGGTGAAGGATCTGCTTATCGACTGGCGTATCGGAGAGCGCTATTTTATCTCTCAGCTGATCGACGGCGATCTCGCTGCGAATAACGGCGGCTGGCAGTGGGCGGCCTCTACCGGCACCGATGCGGCTCCCTATTTCAGGATTTTTAATCCGACCACTCAGGGGCAAAAATTTGATGCCAACGGCGACTTTATCCGCCGCTGGTTGCCCGCGCTCAGGAACGTTCCTGCAAAAGCGATCCACGACCCGTGGGCATGGGCGGATAAACAGGGCGTAAAGCTCGATTATCCCCGCCCGATTGTTGACCATAAACAGGCGCGCACCGCCACGCTGGCGGCGTACGAAGCCGCCCGAAAAGTTTGAGAGCATAAAGATGAAAAACAGTGAACTGGAACGCCTGATTAACGAAAAACTCAATACCGCCTCCTTTAGCGACTACGGCCCAAATGGCCTGCAGGTAGAAGGGCGCGAAACGGTGCAGAAAATTATCACCGGCGTCACGGCAAGCCAGGCGCTGCTGGACGAGGCTGTCCGTCAGGAAGCCGATGCGGTGATTGTCCATCACGGCTACTTCTGGAAAAACGAATCACCGATTATTCGCGGCATGAAGCGCAACCGCCTGAAAACGTTGCTGGCAAATGACATCAACCTGTACGGTTACCACCTGCCGCTGGACGCACACCCGGAACTGGGCAACAACGTTCAGCTTGCGCAGCTGTTGGGGATAACCGTAATGGGCGAAATCGAGCCGCTGGTGCCGTGGGGCGAGCTGGCGATGCCGGTTCCCGGACTGGAGCTGGCCTCGTGGATTGAAGCGCGCCTGGGGCGTCGCCCGCTGTGGTGCGGCGATACGGGCGCGGACCTGGTAAAACGCGTTGCCTGGTGCACCGGGGGCGGGCAGGGCTTTATCGACAGCGCCGCGCGCTTCGGTGTTGATGCCTTTATCACCGGCGAGGTTTCCGAGCAGACCATTCACTCGGCGCGTGAACAGGGGCTGCATTTCTACGCGGCCGGTCATCATGCCACCGAGCGCGGCGGCATTCGGGCCCTCAGCGAGTGGCTGACGGAAAATACCGATCTGGATGTAACCTTTATTGATATCCCTAATCCGGCCTGATGAGAGGTGCCTGAGTGCAGCGAGCGCGTTGTTATCTTCTGGGAGAAACGGCAGTGGTTCTGGAGCTCGAGCCGCCGGTGACCCTTGCCACGCAAAAGCGTATCTGGCGGCTAACCCAGCGTCTGGTCGATCTGCCGGACGTGGTTGAAGCCATTCCGGGGATGAATAACATCACGGTGGTACTGCGTAGCCCGCATACGCTGGCGCTGGATGCCATCGAGCGTTTACAGCGCTGGTGGGAAGAGAGCGAGGCGCTGGAGCCGGAATCGCGTGCCATTGAAATCCCGGTCGTTTATGGCGGTACGGGGGGACCGGATCTTGGTGTGGTAGCAGACCATTGCGGGCTCACCGAAAAGCAGGTGGTTGAGCTGCACAGTTCGGTGGATTACGTCGTCTGGTTCCTGGGATTCCAGCCCGGATTCCCGTATCTGGGGGGATTATCTCCCCGGCTGCATACGCCGCGCCGCGCTGAACCTCGCCTGAGCGTACCGGCGGGGACGGTCGCGATTGGTGGCGAGCAGACCGGCGTATATCCGCTGGCTTCGCCCGGTGGTTGGCAGCTTATTGGGCATACCGCCACCCCGTTATTTGACCCCGCGCTGGCGTCGCCAATACTCCTGCGCCCGGGCGACACCCTTCGCTTAATCCCGCAGAAGGAGGGGGTATGTTAACGCTTATTCGCGCCGGGCTTTACACCTCCGTACAAGATGCCGGGCGCTTTGGCATGCGCCAGTCCGGCGTGAGCTATTGTGGCGCGCTGGACCGTCCTGCGCTGGAAATCGCTAACGTGCTGGTGGGCAACCCCGGCAGCACGGCGGCGCTCGAAATTACGCTCGGCCAGTGTGTCATTGAGTTTGGTCAGGAGACCTGGTTCGCGCTCACCGGCGCCGGCTGTGATGCCACGCTGGACGGCAAAGCGGTGTGGACCGGCTGGCGTCTGCGGGCGAAAGCCGGGCAGCGTCTGACCTTAAAGCGTCCTCTGCACGGCGTGCGTAGCTATCTCGCGGTGGCTGGCGGCATTGATGTGCCTGAGGTGCTGGGCTCATCCAGTACCGATCAGAAAGCCGGGATAGGCGGTCACGAAGGACGTCTGTTGCGCGACGGCGATCGCCTGGCGATTAAGCCCTCTTCGCGTCACTTCTCGACGGCTCAGGGGGTAAAACAACTTCTCTGGGGAAACCAGATCCGCGCCTTACCGGGGCCGGAATATCATGAGTTCGACGAGGCCTCAAAAGAGTCTTTCTGGCGCGCGCCGTGGAAGCTTAGTCCGCAGAGTAACCGAATGGGCTATCGTCTGCAGGGGCAGCCGCTGATCCGGACCACCGACCGGGAACTGCTCTCCCACGGTTTGTTGCCCGGCGTGATTCAGGTTCCAGGCAACGGGCAACCGATCGTCTTAATGAACGACGCGCAGACGACGGGGGGCTATCCGCGAATTGCCTGCATTATTGAAGCCGATCGCTACCATCTGGCGCAAATTCCCCTCGGTCAGCCGATTCACTTCGTGCAGTGTTCGCTGGAGGAAGCGCTAAAGGCGCGGCAGGATCAGCAGCGCTATCTCGAACAGCTGGCGTGGAGGCTCGATGGTAAAGATTGATTTAAACGCCGATCTGGGCGAGGGCGGCAGCGCCGACGCGGCGCTAATGACGCTGGTCTCTTCGGTCAATATTGCCTGCGGCTTCCACGCAGGCGATGCGCAAACCATGCTGGAGAGCGTGCGTCATGCCATCAAAAATGGCGTGGCGATTGGCGCTCACCCGAGCTTCCCTGACCGGGATAACTTTGGCCGCACCGCGATGGACCTGCCGCCTGAGACGGTCTACGCGCAGGTGCTCTACCAGACTGGCGCGCTGGAGGCGATGGTTCGCGCCGGGAAGGGCGTACTGCGTCACGTGAAGCCGCACGGTATGCTCTATAACCAGGCGGCAAAAGACCCGGTGCTGGCGGCGGCGATTGCCCGTGCGGTGCGGGACTGTAATCCGCAGCTGATTCTGGTCGGCCTGGCGGGCAGTGAGCTTATTCGTGCCGGAGAACGGCTGGGGCTGACCACGCGGCAGGAGGTGTTTGCCGATCGGGGATACATGCCGGACGGCAGTCTGGTTCCGCGCACGCAAGCCGGTGCGCTGATTACCGATGAAGCGAAAGCGCTGGCGCAGACGCTGGAGATGGTGCGCTACGGGCGAGTGACCGCCGTGGATGGCACAACGGCGCACGTTCAGGCTGATACGGTATGTTTACACGGCGATGGCGAGCATGCGCTCCAGTTCGCGCGCCGCCTGCGGGCCGCGTTCGCTGAAGAGGGCATTCTTGTCAGCGCAGATTAATCATAAAAGGACAGAAAAATGCCAGAAGGCCCGGAGATCCGCCGCGCGGCGGATAGCCTCGAGGCGGCGATAAAGGGCAAACCGCTGACGGAGGTCTGGTTTGCTTTTCCTCAACTGAAACCGTTTGAATCACAGCTGGTGGGGCAGTCGGTAACGCATATTGAAACGCGCGGCAAAGCGTTGCTCACGCACTTTTCCCATAACCTGACGTTATATAGCCACAACCAGCTTTACGGCGTGTGGCGCGTGGTGGAGGCGGGTGAACAGCCGCAAACGACCCGCGTGCTGCGCGTCAGGCTGCAAACGGCGGATAAGGCGATCCTGCTCTATAGCGCCTCTGATATCGAAATGTTAACGCCTGAGCAGTTGCTCACGCACCCGTTCTTACAGCGGGTTGGGCCGGACGTGCTGGATATGCGCCTGACGGCGAGCGACGTGAAGGCCCGGCTGCTATCGCCCACATTCCGCAACCGGCAGTTTTCCGGCCTGTTCCTTGACCAGGCCTTTCTCGCCGGGCTTGGCAACTACCTACGGGTGGAGATCCTCTGGGAAGTCGGGCTGGCACCGCAGCACAAAGCTTCTCAGCTGAGCGATGAACAGCTGGAGGCGCTGTCCCACGCGCTGCTGGACATCCCGCGGCTGTCGTACAACACGCGTGGCATCGTAGATGAAAACAAGCACCACGGGGCGCTGTTCCGGTTCAAGGTGTTTCATCGGGCGGGGAAGAAGTGCGAGCGGTGCGGCGGGATTATCGACAGGATTATGCTCTCTTCGAGACCCTTTTACTGGTGTCCACATTGTCAAAAATAAAAAAGCCGGGTGGCGGCTACGCCTTACCCGGCCTACGTTTCGCATTTGTAGGCCCGGTAAGCGGTAGCGCCACCGGGCTTAACTTTTAGCGCTTCAGGTCAGACTTAAAATCACGCTGCTCGTAGCCGGTATACAGCTGACGAGGACGGGCGATCTTCATGCCTTCGCTGTGCATTTCGTTCCAGTGCGCAATCCAGCCTACGGTACGCGCCATGGCGAAGATCACGGTGAACATGGAAGACGGAATGCCCATCGCTTTCAGAATAATGCCAGAGTAGAAATCGACGTTCGGGTAGAGTTTCTTCTCGATGAAGTACGGGTCGTTCAGCGCGATGTGTTCCAGCTCCATCGCCACTTCCAGCAGGTCATCTTTGGTACCCAGCTCTTTCAGCACTTCGTGGCAGGTTTCACGCATCACGGTGGCGCGCGGGTCATAGTTTTTGTAAACACGGTGACCGAAGCCCATCAGGCGGAAGGAGTCATTCTTGTCTTTCGCGCGACGCACGAACTCAGGAATGTGCTCAACGGTGCTGATCTCTTCCAGCATCTTCAGCGCCGCTTCGTTGGCGCCGCCGTGCGCCGGTCCCCACAGGGAGGCGATGCCCGCAGCGATACAGGCGAACGGGTTCGCGCCTGAAGAGCCTGCGGTACGAACGGTTGAGGTCGAGGCGTTCTGTTCGTGGTCAGCATGCAGGATCAGAATACGGTCCATCGCGCGTTCCAGAACCGGGTTCACTTCGTACTCTTCGCACGGCGTGGAGAACATCATGCGCAGGAAGTTGCCCGCGTAGGAGAGGTCGTTACGCGGATACACAAACGGCTGGCCGATGGAGTATTTGTAACACATCGCCGCCATGGTAGGCATTTTGGACAGCAGACGGTAAGCGGCGATTTCACGGTGACGCGGGTTATTCACGTCAAGGGAGTCGTGGTAGAACGCGGCCAGCGCACCGGTAATCCCGCACATCACCGCCATTGGGTGAGAGTCACGACGGAACGCATGGAACAGACGGGTAATCTGCTCATGGATCATGGTGTGACGGGTCACGGTGGTTTTAAATTCATCGAACTGGGCCTGCGTCGGTTTTTCGCCGTTCAGCAGGATGTAGCACACTTCCAGATAGTTGGATTCGGTGGCTAACTGATCGATAGGGAAGCCGCGATGGAGCAGGATACCTTCGTCACCGTCGATAAAGGTGATTTTGGATTCGCAAGATGCGGTAGAGGTAAATCCAGGGTCAAAGGTGAATACCCCTTTGGAACCCAGCGTACGGATATCAATAACATCCTGACCGAGCGTGCCTTTTAGCACATCCAGTTCAATAGCAGTGTCACCATTTAGGGTGAGCGTTGCCTTTGTATCAGCCATTTACGGTCTCCTTAGCGCCTTATGCTTAAGACTGCGCTTTACCGGATTTGCTTTCAGCTGTTAATCACCGTTACCAGATTGTTATTTGGCTTACCGCTCAGCTCACGAGGACAAACCAGGGTACAGAGCTATGGCGCCTTGCAGGTAAACGAATGAAATATCAGTGAAACAACAGCAAATCAGCGTTTTTGCAGTCCGAATTATTCAAACCTGTATATCACTAATAACTGTCCTGATAACTTCGGTCAATACCATCACACTGTTACATAACTATTTGTCAGGTGAAAGAGAGACCTCATAACTTTTGCGCATTATATGCCTTTTCTGATGACGTTTGTAACAATATTGTTTAACATTTGTCAAATCAGATGATTAAAAATTAAAAAGATGTTGTTATCGTGACCCTGATCACTGTTCCAGAGAAAACCCGACAAACTGTATGTAGGTTAATTGTAATGATTTTGTGAACGGCCTATACTGCCGCCAGGTCTCCGGAACACCCTGCAATCCCGAGCCACCCAGCGTTGTAATGTGTCGTTTAAGCATCTGGAAGCACTGTTTTGCATGACGCGCAGTTATAGAAAAGGAACGCTGTCTGACCCGCATCGCAGTCCGGAGGAAGGAAACAATAAGAACAGCATGTGGGCGTTATTCATGATAAGAAATGTGAAAAAACAAAGACCTGTCAATCTGGATCTCAAAACGATCCGGTTCCCCGTAACAGCAATAGCGTCCATTCTGCACCGTGTTTCTGGTGTGATTACGTTTGTGGCGGTCGGTATTCTGCTGTGGTTACTGGGCACCAGCCTCTCTTCCCCTGAAGGATTCCTCCAGGCCTCTGCCATCATGAACAGCTTCTTCGTGAAATTCATCATGTGGGGCATTCTGACCGCGCTGGCGTACCACGTTGTGGTGGGTGTTCGCCATATGCTGATGGACTTTGGCTATCTGGAAGAGACCTTCGAAGCCGGGAAACGCTCCGCTAACATTTCATTTGTGATTACAGTCGTGCTTTCACTTCTCGCAGGAGTTCTCGTATGGTAAGCAACGCCTCCGCATTAGGACGCAACGGCGTACATGACTTCATTCTGGTCCGTGCTACCGCCATCGTTCTCACCCTCTACATCATCTATATGATCGGTTTCTTCGCGACCAGCGGCACGCTGACGTGGGAAATCTGGAGTGGGTTCTTCGGATCCGCCTTCACCAAAGTGTTCACCCTGCTGGCCCTTTTCTCCATCCTTATTCATGCCTGGATTGGCATGTGGCAGGTGTTGACCGATTACGTTAAACCGCTGGCGATTCGCCTCCCGCTGCAGCTGGCCATTGTGGTTGCACTGGTGGTTTACGTTATTTATGGATTCGTTGTGGTGTGGGGTGTGTAATGAAACTGCCAGTCAGAGAATTTGATGCTGTTGTGATTGGTGCCGGTGGCGCAGGTATGCGTGCCGCACTGCAAATTTCCCAGAGTGGCCAGAGCTGTGCGCTGCTCTCTAAAGTCTTCCCAACCCGTTCCCATACTGTGTCTGCGCAGGGCGGTATTACCGTTGCGCTGGGTAACTCCCATGAAGATAACTGGGAATGGCACATGTATGACACGGTAAAAGGTTCCGATTACATCGGCGACCAGGATGCCATCGAATATATGTGTAAAACCGGCCCGGAAGCGATTCTGGAGCTGGACCACATGGGTCTGCCGTTCTCCCGTCTGGAAAATGGCACCATCTATCAGCGTCCGTTTGGCGGCCAGTCGAAAAACTTCGGCGGCGAGCAGGCGGCACGCACCGCGGCGGCGGCTGACCGTACCGGTCACGCGCTGCTGCACACCCTGTATCAGCAGAACCTGAAAAACCACACCACCATCTTCTCCGAATGGTATGCGCTGGATCTGGTGAAAAACGCCGATGGCGCCATCGTTGGTTGTACCGCGCTGTGCATCGAAACCGGTGAAGTGGTCTACTTCAAAGCCCGCGCAACCGTGCTGGCGACCGGCGGTGCAGGCCGTATTTACCAGTCCACCACCAACGCCCACATCAACACCGGTGACGGTGTCGGTATGGCTATCCGCGCGGGCGTGCCGGTGCAGGATATGGAGATGTGGCAGTTCCACCCAACCGGTATCGCCGGTGCAGGCGTGCTGGTAACAGAAGGCTGCCGTGGTGAAGGTGGCTACCTGCTGAATAAACACGGCGAGCGCTTCATGGAGCGTTATGCCCCGAATGCGAAAGACCTGGCGGGTCGTGACGTGGTGGCGCGTTCCATCATGATCGAAATCCGTGAAGGCCGCGGCTGTGACGGCCCTTGGGGTCCACACGCCAAGCTGAAGCTCGACCACCTGGGTAAAGAAGTGCTGGAATCCCGTCTGCCGGGCATTCTGGAACTGTCCCGCACCTTCGCGCACGTCGATCCGGTGAAAGAGCCGATTCCGGTTATCCCAACCTGCCACTACATGATGGGCGGTATTCCGACCAAAGTGACCGGTCAGGCGCTGACCGTGAACGAGCAGGGCGAAGACGTGGTCATTCCTGGCCTGTTCGCGGTGGGCGAAATTGCCTGCGTATCCGTACACGGCGCAAACCGTCTGGGCGGCAACTCGCTGCTGGACCTGGTGGTGTTTGGTCGCGCAGTGGGTCTGCATCTGCAGGAATCCATTGCCGAGCAGGGCGCGCTGCGTGACGCGACCGACGACGAAATTGATGCCTCTCTTGAGCGCCTCAACCGCTGGAACGGCAACCGTAACGGCGAAGATCCGGTGGAAATCCGTAAAGCGCTGCAGGAGTGCATGCAGCACAACTTCTCGGTATTCCGCGAAGGCGACGCGATGGCAAAAGGTCTTGAGCAGCTGAAAGCGATCCGCGAGCGTCTGAAAAATGCCCGTCTGGACGACACCTCCAGCGAGTTCAACACCCAGCGCGTTGAGTGCCTGGAGCTGGATAACCTGATGGAAACCGCGTTCGCGACCGCGATGTCGGCAAACTTCCGTACCGAAAGCCGTGGCGCCCATAGCCGCTTCGACTTCCCGGAGCGTGATGACGAAAACTGGCTGTGCCATTCCCTGTATCTGCCAGAGTCGGAAACCATGACGCGTCGTAGCGTCAACATGGAACCGAAACTGCGTCCGGCGTTCCCGCCGAAGATTCGTACTTACTAATGCGGAGACAGGATAATGAAACTCGAATTCTCAGTTTATCGTTATAACCCGGATGTTGATGACGCTCCGCGCATGCAGGACTACACCCTGGAAGCGGAAGAAGGTCGCGACATGATGCTGCTGGATGCCTTAATCCAGCTGAAAGAAAAAGATCCAACCCTCTCGTTCCGTCGCTCCTGCCGTGAAGGGGTGTGTGGTTCTGACGGTGTGAACATGAACGGCAAAAATGGCCTGGCCTGCATCACGCCAATTTCAGCGTTGCAGCGTCCTGGTCAGAAAATTGTTATCCGTCCTCTGCCAGGCCTGCCGGTCGTGCGTGATTTGGTGGTAGACATGGGGCAATTCTATGCACAATATGAGAAGATTAAGCCTTACTTATTGAATAATGGGCAAAATCCACCGGCTCGTGAGCACTTACAGTCTCCTGAGCAGCGTGAAAAACTCGATGGTCTGTACGAGTGTATTCTCTGCGCATGCTGTTCTACGTCCTGCCCGTCGTTCTGGTGGAACCCGGACAAGTTTATCGGCCCGGCCGGTCTGCTGGCTGCCTATCGTTTCCTGATCGATAGCCGCGACACCGAAACCGACAGCCGTCTGGAAGGACTGAGTGACGCTTTCAGCGTATTCCGCTGCCATAGCATCATGAACTGCGTCAGTGTGTGTCCGAAGGGGCTGAACCCGACGCGCGCCATCGGCCATATTAAGTCGATGCTGCTGCAGCGCAGTGCGTAAGTAACGTTGCCGGATGGTGCTGCGCTTATCCGGCCTACGAAACTGTAGGCCCGGTAAGCGTAGCGCCACCGGGCAAAATGCAGAAACCTTTAAAAACTGCCCTGTACTACCCTGAAGTCCAGACAGTTTCTAAAGGTTCCTTCGCGGGCCAAATGAAAAGAGCTCGCAGGTGAACCCCGGCACGTACACGTGGTGTGCGTGGTAGTTTCTACGGCGAAAGTAAGCATAAAAATGCTTAAGGGATCACGATGCAGAACGGCGCAATGAAAGCCTGGCTGGACTCTTCTTACCTCTCTGGTGCCAACCAGAGCTGGATAGAACAGCTCTATGAAGACTTCTTAACCGATCCTGACTCAGTGGACGCAAACTGGCGTTCCATGTTCCAGCAGTTGCCTGGTACAGGGGTCAAACCGGATCAATTCCATTCCAAAACACGTGATTATTTCCGTCGTCTGGCGAAGGATGCCTCACGTTACTCTTCTGCGATTTCCGACCCTGACACCAATGCGAAGCAGGTTAAAGTCCTGCAGCTTATCAACGCTTATCGCTTCCGTGGTCACCAGCATGCGAATCTCGATCCGCTGGGACTGTGGAAACAAGACCGTGTGGCCGATCTCGATCCGGCGTATCACGATCTGACCGAGGCCGATTTCCAGGAAAGCTTTAACGTAGGTTCCTTTGCCATCGGCAAAGACACGATGAAGCTGGGCGATCTGATTGACGCGCTCAAGCAAATCTACTGCGGCTCCATCGGCGCGGAATACATGCACATTACCTCTACCGAAGAGAAGCGCTGGATCCAGCAGCGCATCGAATCCGTAGCGGGCCACGCGACCTTCTCGGCTGACGAGAAAAAACGCTTCCTCAGCGAACTGACCGCAGCGGAAGGCCTTGAGCGCTATCTGGGCGCGAAGTTCCCGGGCGCAAAACGCTTCTCGCTGGAAGGCGGTGACGCCCTGGTGCCGATGCTGAAAGAGCTGATTCGTCACGCAGGCAAGAGCGGCACCCGTGAAGTGGTGCTGGGCATGGCACACCGTGGTCGTCTGAACGTACTGGTCAACGTGCTGGGTAAAAAACCGCAGGACCTGTTCGACGAATTCGCGGGCAAACATAAAGAACACCTCGGCACCGGCGACGTGAAGTACCACATGGGCTTCTCGTCAGATATCGAAACCGAAGGCGGTCTGGTTCACCTGGCGCTGGCGTTTAACCCGTCGCACCTCGAGATCGTCAGCCCGGTGGTTATCGGTTCCGTGCGCGCGCGTCTGGATCGTCTGGACGAGCCGAGCAGCAACAAAGTTCTGCCAATCACCATCCACGGTGATGCGGCGGTGACAGGGCAGGGCGTGGTGCAGGAAACCCTGAACATGTCCAAAGCGCGTGGTTACGAAGTGGGCGGTACCGTTCGCATCGTGATCAACAACCAGGTGGGCTTCACCACCTCTAACCCGCTTGACGCACGTTCTACCCCGTACTGCACCGACATCGGTAAGATGGTTCAGGCGCCGATCTTCCACGTTAACGCGGATGACCCGGAAGCCGTGGCTTTCGTGACCCGTCTGGCGCTGGACTTCCGTAACACCTTCAAACGCGATGTGTTCATTGACCTCTTCTGCTACCGCCGTCACGGCCACAACGAAGCGGATGAGCCAAGTGCAACCCAGCCGCTGATGTACCAGAAAATCAAAAAACACCCGACGCCGCGCAAAATCTATGCTGACAAGCTGGAAAGCGACAAAGTGGCGACGCTGGAAGATGCGACCGAAATGGTCAACCTCTACCGCGACGCGCTGGACGCGGGTGAATGCGTAGTGAAAGAGCTGCGCCCGATGAACATGCACTCCTTTACCTGGTCGCCGTACCTCAACCACGAGTGGGATGAGAGCTATCCGAACAAGGTGGAGATGAAGCGCCTGCAGGAGCTGGCTAAACGCATCAGCACCGTGCCGGACGCTATCGAGATGCAGTCTCGCGTGGCGAAAATTTATGCTGACCGTCAGGCCATGGCGGCAGGCGAGAAGCTGTTCGACTGGGGCGGCGCGGAAACGCTGGCTTACGCGACGCTGGTTGACGAAGGCATTCCTGTTCGTCTGTCCGGTGAAGATGCGGGCCGTGGCACCTTCTTCCACCGTCACGCGGTGGTTCACAACCAGTCCAACGGTTCAACTTACACCCCGCTGCAGCACGTGCACAACGGTCAGGGCCAGTTCAAGGTCTGGGACTCCGTGCTGTCTGAAGAAGCGGTACTGGCTTTCGAATACGGTTACGCCACGGCAGAACCGCGCACCCTGACCATCTGGGAAGCGCAGTTCGGCGACTTCGCCAACGGTGCGCAGGTGGTTATCGACCAGTTCATCTCCTCCGGCGAGCAGAAATGGGGCCGTATGTGTGGCCTGGTGATGCTGCTGCCGCACGGCTATGAAGGCCAGGGTCCGGAGCACTCCTCCGCGCGTCTGGAACGTTATCTGCAGCTCTGCGCGGAGCAGAACATGCAGGTTTGCGTGCCGTCGACCCCGGCGCAGGTTTACCACATGCTGCGTCGTCAGGCGCTGCGCGGTATGCGTCGTCCGCTGGTGGTTATGTCGCCGAAATCCCTGCTGCGTCACCCGCTGGCGGTGTCCAGCCTGGAAGAGCTGGCGAACGGTACCTTCCTGCCGGCCATCGGTGAAATTGACGAGCTGGATCCGCAGGCCGTGAAGCGTGTAGTGATGTGTTCTGGTAAGGTTTATTACGACCTGCTGGAACAGCGCCGTAAGAACGATCAGAAAGATGTCGCCATCGTGCGTATCGAACAGCTTTATCCGTTCCCGCACCAGGCGGTGCAGGAAGCGCTGAAACCGTACGCTCACGTTCATGATTTTGTCTGGTGCCAGGAAGAGCCGCTCAACCAGGGCGCATGGTACTGCAGCCAGCATCATTTCCGTGAAGTGATTCCATTTGGGTCAGCCCTGCGCTATGCAGGTCGCCCGGCCTCCGCCTCTCCGGCGGTAGGGTATATGTCCGTTCACCAGAAGCAGCAACAAGATCTGGTCAATGACGCGCTGAACGTCGATTAATTAAAGGATACATAATGAGTAGCGTAGATATTCTTGTTCCCGACCTGCCTGAATCTGTAGCAGATGCGACCGTCGCTACCTGGCACAAAAAACCAGGCGATGCCGTTAAGCGCGATGAAGTGCTGGTAGAAATCGAAACTGACAAAGTGGTACTGGAAGTACCGGCTTCGGCGGATGGCGTTCTTGACGCGGTGCTGGAAGATGAAGGCACCACCGTCACCTCTCGTCAGATCCTGGGTCGCCTGCGTGAAGGCAACAGCGCGGGCAAAGAGTCCAGCGCGAAATCTGAAGAGAAAGCCTCTACGCCAGCGCAGCGCCAGCAGGCCTCTCTGGAAGAGCAGTCTAATGACGCCCTCAGCCCGGCGATCCGTCGCCTGCTGGCGGAACACAGCCTTGACCCGGCAGCCATCAAAGGTACCGGTGTAGGCGGTCGTCTGACCCGCGAAGATATCGACAAGCACCTGGCGAAAGCGCCTGCTCAGGCCGAAGCGAAAGCCCCTGTGGCAGCACCGGCAGCACAGCCTGCGCTGGGCGCACGCAGCGAAAAACGCGTGCCGATGACCCGCCTGCGCAAGCGCGTGGCCGAGCGTCTGCTGGAAGCGAAAAACTCCACCGCGATGCTGACTACCTTCAACGAAGTGAACATGAAGCCAATCATGGACCTGCGTAAGCAGTACGGTGACGCGTTTGAAAAACGTCACGGTATCCGTCTGGGCTTTATGTCCTTCTACGTGAAGGCGGTGGTTGAAGCGCTGAAACGCTACCCGGAAGTGAACGCGTCCATTGATGGCGATGACGTGGTTTACCACAACTACTTCGATGTCAGCATGGCGGTTTCGACCCCACGTGGCCTGGTGACCCCGGTTCTGCGTGATGTGGATACCCTGGGTATGGCCGACATCGAGAAAAACATTAAAGAGCTGGCGGTGAAAGGCCGCGACGGCAAGCTGACCGTAGACGACCTGACCGGCGGTAATTTCACCATTACCAACGGCGGCGTCTTCGGCTCGCTGATGTCTACCCCGATCATTAACCCGCCGCAGAGCGCGATCCTGGGTATGCATGCCATCAAAGATCGTCCTATGGCGGTAGACGGTAAAGTTGAGATCCTGCCGATGATGTACCTGGCGCTCTCTTACGACCACCGCCTGATCGACGGCCGCGAGTCCGTGGGCTTCCTGGTAGCCATTAAAGAGCTGCTCGAAGATCCAACGCGTCTGCTGCTGGACGTCTAGTCACGATTTAGCATCACCTGCCCCGTAGACCGGCACACGCTGCGCCGGTCTACAGGTTTGAAGATAACGATTACCCTGAAGGATGGATAGAACACATGAACTTACATGAATATCAGGCCAAACAGCTGTTTGCCCGGTATGGCTTACCGGCTCCGGTGGGTTATGCCTGTACTACCCCGCGTGAAGCAGAAGAAGCCGCATCTAAAATCGGTTCCGGCCCGTGGGTAGTTAAGTGTCAGGTTCACGCTGGTGGCCGTGGTAAAGCGGGCGGTGTGAAGGTTGTTAAGAGCAAAGAAGAGATTCGTGCGTTTGCTGAACATTGGCTCGGCAAGCGTCTGGTAACGTACCAGACAGACGCGAACGGCCAGCCGGTTAACCAGATCCTGGTTGAAGCGGCAACCGATATCGCGAAAGAGCTGTACCTGGGCGCGGTGGTTGACCGTAGCTCCCGTCGCGTGGTGTTCATGGCATCTACCGAAGGCGGCGTGGAAATCGAAAAAGTGGCGGAAGAGACCCCGCACCTGATCCACAAAGTGGCTATCGATCCGCTGGCAGGCCCAATGCCTTACCAGGGTCGCGAGCTGGCGTTCAAACTGGGTCTGGAAGGCAAGCTGGTTCAGCAGTTCACCAAGATCTTCATGGGTCTGGCGACCATTTTCCTGGAGCGCGATCTGGCGCTGATCGAGATCAACCCGCTGGTGATCACGACCCAGGGCGATCTGATCTGCCTCGACGGCAAGCTGGGCGCTGACGGCAACGCGCTGTTCCGCCAGCCGGATCTGCGCGAAATGCGCGACCAGTCTCAGGAAGACCCGCGTGAAGCACAGGCTGCTCAGTGGGAGCTGAACTACGTGGCGCTGGACGGTAACATCGGCTGCATGGTTAACGGTGCGGGCCTGGCGATGGGCACCATGGACATCGTTAAGCTGCACGGCGGCGAGCCAGCGAACTTCCTCGACGTGGGCGGTGGCGCAACCAAAGAGCGCGTAACCGAAGCGTTCAAAATCATTCTCTCCGACGACAACGTGAAGGCCGTTCTGGTTAACATCTTCGGCGGCATCGTCCGTTGCGACCTGATCGCCGACGGTATCATCGGTGCGGTAGAAGAAGTGGGTGTTAACGTTCCGGTGGTTGTGCGTCTGGAAGGTAACAACGCTGAACTCGGCGCGAAAAAACTGGCTGACAGCGGCCTGAATATTATTGCAGCGAAAAGTCTGACGGATGCAGCTCAGCAGGTTGTTGCCGCAGTGGAGGGGAAATAATGTCAGTTTTAATTAATAAAGATACCAAGGTTATCTGCCAGGGCTTCACCGGTAGCCAGGGGACTTTCCACTCCGAACAGGCGATTGCCTACGGCACGCAGATGGTTGGCGGCGTAACGCCAGGTAAAGGCGGCACCACCCACCTGGGCCTGCCGGTGTTCAACACCGTGCGTGAAGCCGTAGAAGCGACGGGCGCAACCGCGACCGTGATCTACGTTCCGGCACCGTTCTGCAAAGACTCTATTCTGGAAGCGATCGACGCAGGCATCAAACTGATCATCACCATCACCGAAGGCATCCCGACGCTGGATATGCTGACCGTGAAGGTGAAGCTGGATGAAGCTGGCGTGCGTATGATCGGCCCGAACTGCCCGGGCGTTATCACCCCGGGCGAATGCAAAATCGGCATCATGCCGGGCCACATTCACAAGCCGGGTAAAGTGGGCATCGTGTCCCGTTCCGGTACCCTGACCTATGAAGCGGTTAAGCAGACCACCGACTACGGTTTCGGCCAGTCCACCTGCGTGGGCATCGGCGGTGACCCGATCCCGGGCTCTAACTTCATCGACATCCTGAAGCTGTTCCAGGAAGATCCACAGACCGAAGCGATCGTGATGATCGGTGAGATCGGTGGTAGCGCGGAAGAAGAAGCGGCTGCTTACATCAAAGAACACGTGACCAAGCCAGTTGTGGGCTACATCGCGGGTGTGACCGCGCCGAAAGGCAAGCGTATGGGTCACGCAGGCGCGATCATCGCCGGTGGCAAAGGTACGGCTGATGAGAAATTCGCAGCGCTGGAAGCCGCAGGCGTGAAGACCGTTCGCAGCCTGGCGGATATCGGCGAAGCACTGAAATCCATCATTAAGTAAGTCCTCTCTGCTCCCCGAAAGGGGGGCGTTGCAGTATAAAAATGTCCGTTTCGACATGGTTGGCCGCTGTAAAGCGGCCTTTTTTATTGCCTGCGTCTGGCGACTAGCGTGAACTTGTAATCATCGGTATTGAACACGTTGCGGCTGTATTCAAATACCCGCCCGTCCTTCAGAAACCCGCGGGAGACTTTTTCCAGGATCGGCTTTGCCGGATCGAGCGACAGCGCGGCGATCGCCTCCTCTGACGGCATGATCGGCACCAGCTCCTGCTCGCTGCGATCGATAGCCAGCTTTTTGATCTGCTCAACGTAGTGGTATTTCGAATTCTCCATCACTTCCCAGGTGAGGTCGGGGAACAGGGCCAGCGGCATCCACGTTTCTTCCAGATTTACCGGTTTTTGTTTGATAAAGCGGACGCGTTTGACGTGCCAGACTTTATCGTCATGAGAGAGATTCAGCTTTTCGGCAAGTTTTGCATCGGCTTTCAGCACTTCGAAAATGCTCACCTCACTGTGGGTATCCACGTTCCGGTCCGCCAGTTTTTCGTAAAACCCGGTGAGCTGGTAAATGTCGTAATTGACGCGCTCTTCTTTTACGTAGGTGCCGCTGCCCTGAATGCTCTCGACGATCTGCTCTTCCGTAAGCAGCTTCAGCGCCTGTCTCACCGTGACGCGACTCACGTTGAATACCTCCTGAAGGCTGGATTCCGTCGGTAACGCATCGCCAGGCTTTAACTCTCCCACACTGATTTTTTCGCGAAGCGCATCGGCTATTTGCCGGTACATCGGTTTGTTACCCATCGAATCTGCCTTTCTAATACCTTTTCATGGAATTATGCCTCCCGCTTAAAATTTGTAAATAATACAACTTAAATACAAATTTTCGTTGTTAGTGAAAATGATCACATAAATGTATTGTATGACCTGCCACAATTGCCGCCAGACAATAACAACGTATGTGTGAGGATCTTATGAACCTGACGACTCTGACCCACACCAGTGCTGTCTGCGTGCAGGCGCACTATGCCAGCCGTGATGAGGCCATTCGCCAGCTTACAATGCGGCTGGTGGCGCTGGGCAAAATTACCGATGGCGATGCATTTTTGGCGGAGGTCTACCGCCGCGAATCTCAGGGGCCAACCGCCCTGGGTGAAGGGCTGGCTGTCCCGCATGGTAAATCGAGCGCGGTGAACGAAGCGGCTTTTGCGGTTGCTACGCTGCGCGAACCGCTGGAGTGGGAGGGGGTGGACGGCCCTGAACGCGTAGAGCTGATCGTCCTGCTTGCCATCCCGCCAGCTGAAGCGGGATCCACGCATATCCAGGTGCTGACGGCGCTGACGTCTCGCCTGGCCGATGATGCCCTCCGGGAACGCGTTATGGCTGCCGGGACGGCAGAGGATCTCCTTGATGCGCTGAACGGTGTCTCGAAGGAAGACGAGGCTGATACGCCGGTGAATGCACCAACCGTCGTCTGTGTCACCGCCTGTCCGGCGGGGATCGCGCATACCTATATGGCCGCAGAGTACCTGGAGAAAGCGGGACGTAAGCTCGGCGTCAACGTGGTGGTCGAAAAGCAGGGGGCGAACGGCATCGAAGGGCGAATTACTGCCCAGCAGTTGCAGGAGGCGAAAGCGTGTATTTTTGCCGCAGAAGTGGCGATCAAAGAGAGCGAGCGCTTTCAGGGGATCCCCGCCATTTACGTGCCCGTTGCGGAACCCCTGCGTCATGCTGAAGCGTTGATTGAGCGCGCGCTGGCGCTAAAGCCTTCTACCGATGCGCGCTATGCTCAGGCCGATACCGAAACGAAAAAGCGCGTTAAAACTGAACTCAAGCAGGCGCTTCTCAGCGGCATCTCTTTTGCGGTGCCGCTGATCGTCGCCGGCGGTACGGTGCTGGCCGTATCGGTACTGCTGGCGCAGATCCTTGGCCTGCAGCACCTGTTTGACCAGGAAAACTCGTGGCTGTGGATGTACCGCAAGCTTGGCGGCGGCATGCTCGGCATTTTGATGGTGCCTGTTCTCTCGGCCTACACCGCCTACTCGCTGGCGGATAAACCCGCGCTGACGCCGGGCTTTGCGGCCGGTCTGGCTGCCAACATGATCGGCTCCGGTTTTCTCGGCGCTATCGTCGGTGGGCTGATCGCGGGCTATCTGATGCGCTGGGTGAAAAACCACATCCGGCTCAGTAGCCGCTACAACGGCTTTCTGACTTTTTATCTCTATCCGGTGATTGGCGTGCTGGGCGCGGGCAGCCTGATGCTGTTTGTGATTGGCGAACCGGTGGCCTGGCTCAATAACACGCTCACCGTCTGGCTTAACGGTCTGTCCGGCGCGAATGCGCTGCTTCTGGGGGCAATCCTCGGGTTTATGTGCTCATTCGATTTGGGTGGCCCGGTCAACAAAGCCTCTTACGCGTTTTGCCTGGGGGCGATGGCGAACGGGGTATACGGTCCCTATGCGATCTTTGCTTCCGTCAAAATGGTCTCAGCCTTCACCGTCACGGCGTCAACGATGCTGGCACCGAAGCTGTTTAAGTCGTTTGAAATTGAAACCGGTAAATCGACCTGGCTGCTCGGCCTCGCGGGCATTACCGAAGGGGCGATTCCGATGGCGATTGAAGACCCGCTTCGCGTCATTGGCTCATTTGTACTCGGATCCATGGTGACGGGCGCGGCTGTCGGTGCGATGGGGATCGGGTTGTCTACGCCGGGGGCCGGGATTTTCTCTCTTTTTTTACTTCACGATGCCGGGTTGGGCGGTGTGGTTGCTGCGGCGGGCTGGTTTGGCGCGGCGCTGGTGGGTACCGCTATCTCCACCCTGGTTCTGCTGCTCTGGCGACGCCAGGCGGTAAAAAAGGGCAACTACGTCACTGAAGACGCCTTATCGTAAAAACGCACAAACAGGAAACGAAGATGAAAGCTGTATCTCGCGTTCATATCACGCCGCATATGCACTGGGACCGTGAGTGGTACTTCACCACCGAAGAGTCGCGTATTCTTCTGGTCAATAATATGGAAGAGATCCTGACCCGGCTGGAGCAGGATGATGAGTACAAATACTATGTTCTCGATGGACAGACGGCTGTTCTGGAGGATTATTTTGCCGTTGTGCCCGAAAACCGCTCTCGCGTGAAGGCGCTTGTCGAGCGCGGAAAGCTGATTATCGGCCCCTGGTATACCCAGACCGATACCACGATCGTGAGCGGCGAGTCGATTGTCCGCAACCTGATGTACGGCATCCGGGATTGTATGGCCTTCGGCGAGCCGATGAAGATCGGCTATCTGCCGGATTCGTTTGGCATGTCCGGCCAGCTTCCGCATATCTATAACGGGTTTGGCATTACCCGCACGATGTTCTGGCGCGGTTGTTCTGAACGCCACGGGACCGATAAAACCGAATTTCTCTGGCAGAGCCAGGACGGCAGTGAAGTGACGGCACAGGTGCTGCCGCTGGGCTACGCGATTGGTAAGTACTTACCGGAGGACGAAGCGGGGCTGCGAAAACGGCTCGACAGCTATTTCGAGGTTCTGGAAAAGGCGTCCGTCACCAAAGCGATTTTGCTGCCCAACGGACACGACCAGATGCCGCTGCAGCAGAACATTTTCGCGGTGATGGAGAAGCTGCGTGAAATCTATCCGCAGCGTCAATTTGTGATGAGCCGGTTTGAGGAGGTCTTTGATCGCATCGACGCGCACCGCGACGATCTGGCGACCTTAAAAGGTGAGTTTATCGACGGGAAATACATGCGCGTGCACCGGACCATCGGCTCCACGCGCATGGATATCAAAATCGCCCATGCGCGTATTGAGAACAAAATTGTCAACATCCTCGAGCCGCTGGCGACGCTTGCCTGGACGCTGGGCTTCAACTACCACCACGGCCTGCTGGAGAAGATGTGGAAAGAGATCCTCAAAAACCACGCTCACGACAGCATCGGCTGCTGCTGCAGCGACAAGGTGCATCGCGAGATTGTCTCCCGCTTTGAACTGGCTGAGGACATGGCAGATAACCTGGCGCGTTTCTATATGCGCAAGATTGTCGACAACATGCCGCAAAGCGATGCCGATAAGCTGGTGATGTTCAACCTGATGCCCTGGCCGCGTGAGGAGGTGATGAACACCACGATTCGACTGCGCGCCAGCCAGTTCCGTCTGCGGGATGACAAAGGCAACGAGATCCCGTATTTCATCCGCAGCGCGCGCGAGCTCGACCCGGGCCTCATTGACCGACAGATTGTTCACTACGGCAATTACGAACCGTTTATGGAGTTTGATATTCAGCTCAGCCAGATATTGCCGTCGATGGGCTACCGTACGCTGTTTATCGAACCTAACGTGGCCGGGAAGGCGCTCTCTCCGGGGGAAAATACCGCCTCCTTACTTGAAAACGCCTTCTGGCAGATTGACGTAAATGACGACGGTTCGCTGCGCCTGCGCGACAAAGAAACCGGGCTTATTTATGACCGCGTGCTGGAAATCGAAGAGAGCTCGGATGATGGCGATGAGTACGACTACTCGCCTTCGCGGGAAGAGTGGAGACTCACTTCCGCGCAGGGCGAGCATGAATTTGAGGTTACGCATGAAGGCTGGCAGAGCAGGGCAGTTATCCGCCATCGAATCGCCGTTCCGGCAAACCTGGCGGAACGCGCGGCGCGCCAGCGAAACGGCTATCTCGACGCTGAATTTGAAATTACGCTAAGCCGCAACAGCAGACGCATTGACGTGGCGGTGCGCCTGGATAATCAGGCCGACGACCACCGCGTTCGCGTGCTCATCCCAACGCCGTTTGCGACCCGGGAGGTGTTAGCGGATACGCAGTTTGGCACGATCTCTCGTCCGGTGCAGGACGCGGCGATGCAAAACTGGCAGGAGGAGGGGTGGAAAGAAGCGCCGGTTCCCGTCTGGAATTTACTCAGCTACGCCGTCCTGCAGGAAAAACGAAACGGGCTTGCGCTATTTACCGAGGGGCTGCGTGAATTTGAAGTCGTGGGCGATGAACAAAAAGCATTTGCTCTGACCTTGCTGCGCGGCGTGGGGGTACTCGGCAAAGAAGATCTGCTCCTGCGCCCCGGCAGACCATCCGGTATTAAAATGCCGGTCCCGGACGCTCAGGTGCGTGGTCCGCTAAGCTGCCGCTTTAGCCTCTTCAGCTTCAGCGGCACGCCGGAAAACGCGGGTGTCGCGCAGCAGGCTCAATCGTGGTTAACGCCGGTGCAGTGTTATAACAAGATCCCGTGGGATGCAATGAAGCTGAATCGCGCGTCGTTGACCACGCCGGAAAGTTACAGCCTGTTAGCGCTTTCGCCAACGGGATGCGTACTCAGTGCGATCAAAAAAGCGGAAGATCGTGATGAGCTCATTCTTCGTCTGTTCAACCCTTCACAGTCCAGCGCATGTGACGCGACGCTATCCGTCAATCCAGCGGTGAAGCGGTGCTGCGAAACGGACATGAATGAACGGCAGATGGACCACGGTGAAGACGAAGGGATTGTCGGGGCGTTCAGACCGGGACAGTCGCGAACCTTTAGCCTTCTTCTTGCCTGAGAACCGCTGATATCATTAAAAGGCTGCACTGTTTGCGGCCTTTTTCATTAAATAGTCACGCCGCGGTGTTAAGTTATGGGGTGACAAAAGTAAAATAAATGTAATTACGAAGGGTTGCATAAATACCATGGAAAAATAACCCGGCCCGGCTATGCTTTATTGTTTGCCGCGCATCGAAATGAGGCTTTTGTTTCGCGTTAATTAAAATCACTTCTGTTTATATTTTTTTTCGTCTTCGATAACCAATCACATCTTTACATGCACATATCATTAACATGGCTTTTACCATTCTCACCACGATTAAACATAGTTAAGGAAGTTGCGATTAAGTGGTCCGCAGCTCCCGATATGACGCCCCAAACCGTCCTTTATCGACGTCCTGTGGCTCAATTTTCCAATTTTCAGCCCAAAATCGTCTCTTCGTGGCTGATTT